>DASVVI010000695.1:0-2160 GCA_036386635.1 Longimicrobium sp. | reverse complement strand
ACGAACGGGACGGCTCCGTGGCGGTCGCGCCGCACGCCGTGCTCGTCGTCCCCCTCTCGGTGCGTGCGCGCGTCACGGGGGCCCTCGTCTTCTCGCGTACCACCGCCGTGGGCCCGTACGCCGCCGCGGAGGTGGAGCGTCTCGCCGGAGCGCAGCGCCACGGCCACCGGGTGGTCCGGGTGGTCGATGGAGCCGATCTCCGTGAGCCGCGCCTGCCCCGCCGGGTGCCGGTGCACGGCCGCCACGCGCCGCACCCGCCCGCCGCTCTCCTGCAGGTACACGGCGCAGACTTCCGCGAACCATCCCACCGAGAGGCGCGCCAGGCGGTCCAGCATCGCCTCGTACTCCAGCGAGCCGGCCAGCACGTCCCCCGCCTCCATCAGCAGGCGCAGCGCGCGGGCGGGGTCGTCGGAGTCGGGGAGGCCGGCGGGGGCGGTGGGATGGTAGGCGCGGGCCAGCCCCACCAGGTCCTCCACCACGAAGTCCAGGAGGCGCTCGCGGTCCGGTGGGCTCAGCTCGGCGCGGTGCTCCTCGTACCGCCGCAGCTCGCGCCGGATGCGGTCGGAGAGGTCGCGCTCCTCGCGCACGGAGCGCGGGGCTTCGTCCAGGCTCTCGTTGAGCTGGTCGATCAGGCGCTGGATCCTTTCCCACAACGGCTCGGGCATCAGTGCGGTTTGCAGGCCGCTAACGGCCGTTGGGGGACAGATGGCGGCGCACCAGAACGGGGAGGGCGCGGATGCTGAACGGCTTCTGGAGGAACCCGTCGGCTCCCGCGCCGCTCCAGTGCACGTCGCGCTCGTCGGCGGAGGAAAAGAGGATCACGGGCACGTCGCGGAGCGACTGGTCCATCTTGAGCACCTTGCAGGCGTCGCGGCCGTCCAGGTCCGGCATCATGACGTCGAGCAGGATGAGGTCCGGACGCTCCTTGCGGGCCAGCGACACAGCCTCCGCGCCGCCGTGCGCCTCCACCACCGCGAAGCCGGAGTAGCGCAGCATCTCTGCCACGAGCGCGGTGATGGCGGGCTCGTCGTCCGCCACCAGGATGCGGGGCTGCTGGCCGGCCGCTTCGCTGCTCATCCGTTGTGCGCCAGGCCCAGGATCGCGGTATCGGCCTTGGAGAACGGCTTGCCAACCGACAGCCCCTTGTCCGTGATGATGAACTCGCGCAGCGAGTGGTCGTGCATGCGCGCGCGCATCTTGAGCACGGCGATCAGGCGCTTCATCTCCCCCTTCTGCTCCACGTAGCGCAGGTGCAGCGCGTTGTCCATCAGCGCGGAGAGCTCGGGCATCGGCATGTCGAAGCTCTCCCCCGCCACGCGCTGCAGGTCGTGCATCATGATGCTGGTGACCCCGCGCTCGCGAAGGAGGTTGGTGAGCGCGGTTATGACGTACAGCTCGCGCTCGCGCGGGATGACGGCGTGGCGCACGTCCTCCAGCGCGTCGATCACCAGCCGCTGGATCTTGTGCTTCTCGATCAGCTCCAGGAGCCGCTCGATCTCCGAGTCCGCCAGCAGCTCGGTGGGGGCCTTCCAGTAGACGTGCAGCAGCCCGTCTTCCATCGCGCGGCGCAAGGGGAACCCCACTCCCTCACCCTTTTGCACGACGACTTCGGGGGTCTCGTGGTAGCCCACGAAGAGCCCGGGCTCCCCCTCCTCCACCCCCGCGGCGAGGAAGGCCAGCCCGGAGATCGTCTTTCCCGAGCCGGGGGTGCCGACCACGACGGTGGTGGTGTACCGGTCCAGCCCGCCGCCAAGCATCTTCTCCAGCCCCTCGATCCCCGTGCGCAGCGGCTCGGTGGAGAGCTTCGGCGGGGTGGCGTCCACCACGTGCGTCTCCATGTGCGCCGTGAGCGACTCCACGCGCGGAGAGATGTGGATGCCGTCCGGCGTGATCCCGAATGTGTGCCACCCGCCGATGTGGGCCACTCCGCGAAGCTTGGCGACGGAGAAGAGCCGCACCTGCCGCCAGCGCACCTCCTTGCAGTCCATCTCCAGGATGGCGTCGGCGATGGTGAAGGTGGCGTCCATGGAGATGCCGCCCTCCGGCGGGTGCGCCAGGAGGAGGGTCGTCATCCCGGTGACCCCGGCCTGCGCCTCCATCTCGTGCATGAAGCGCTGGTACTCCAGCCGCTCCACCGCCGCCTGCTTGAGCGCGTGCACG
>DASVVI010000694.1:0-6494 GCA_036386635.1 Longimicrobium sp. | reverse complement strand
TTCGGCCCTTCACCGCTGAGGCTGGGTACAATCGCGTTCGTCGGCTACTACGGCCCCCTGCTAACTTGTTGCTCCGCTCGGCGTTGCAGTCCAAACGACGTAAGTGCAGTGATCTTCCCCGAACTGCCGCCGGATTTACGCCGCCCCTTTGCTCGTGAGAGCTTTACGTTCAGCGGCACGCTCGCCCTGCTCGGCAACTCCCCCTTTCCGATTTCTGTTCGTCGGCTCGACGGGTTCGCTACCCCGCTTCATTCCGTCCCTACGGCCGGCGCCTAGCGTATCATTTCGGTCCCTCCGACCAAGCTCCGTTGGATTTTCGCCTCCGGACCACTGTCATGGCGGGCACACCGCCACCGCCCCTCACCCAGGCTGTTTTGGGGGAGGCGGGGAGGGGGTCTACTCCAGCGGCACCCTCACCGTGAACGTGCTGCCGCGGCCCAGCTCGCTTTCCAGCTCCACGTCGCCGCCCAGGAGGCGGGCGAGGCGGCGGGTGACGCTCAAGCCCAGGCCCGTGCCCCCGGCCGTCCGCGTGGGGCCGGCGTGCACCTGCCAGAACGGGTCGAACACCTTTTCCAGGTGCTCCGGCGCGATCCCGGGGCCGGTGTCCGATACGCGGAAGACGGCCTCGCCGCCCACCTCCACCAGGGTGAGCTGCACCTTGCCGGCGTCGGTGAACTTGACGGCGTTGCCCAGCAGGTTGAGCAGGATCTGCAGCAGCTTGCGGCGGTCGCTCACCAGGGTGCCGGGCTCGGCGGGGGCGTGGCACTCGAAGGCGATCCCCTTGGCGAGCGCCAGCGGCTCGGTGAGCGCCTGCGCCTCGTGCACCAGCGTCGCGAGCTCGATGGGCCCGGCTTCCACCCGCTCCTCCCCCGCCTCGAGCCGCGAGAAGGTGAGGATCTCCTCGATCAGCTCCAGCAGGTGGCGGCCGCTGAGCGCGATGCGCCGCACCTGCTCCTGCGCCGCGACGGGGATCGGCTCCGGGATGCCGGCCAGGAGGAGCTCCGCGTAGCCGATGGTGGCGTTGAGAGGGGTGCGCAGCTCGTGGCTCATCGTCGCCAGGAACTCGCTCTTGACGCGGTTGGCGCGCTCGGCCTCGGCGCGGGCGCGGTGCTCCGCCTCGTACAGCCGCGCGTTGTCCATCGCCACGGCGGCCCACCCCGAGATCCCCACCGCCAGGTGCTCGCTGCGCTCGGTGAAGCGCCCCGGCTCCGAATGTCCGAAGAAGAGGCCGCCCACCACCTCCCCCGTGCGGCTGACGACCGGCACGGCCAGGTAGCTGCGCACCGGGAGGTGCCCCTCCGGCATCCCGCGGTACGGAGCGTTCTTGCCGTAGCGCGGGTCCTGGGTGATGTCGTCGCTGCGCACCACCCCCTCGCCGTGGAAGGTGGGACCGAACACCTCTGTGGAGCGCGGCATGGGGAAGCGCGAGAACTCCTCGCGCGGCACGCCTGAGATGGTGTACAGCGTGTACGACTCGCCGCGTTCGCTCACCACGTTGTAGAAGAAGGCGCCGAACTGCGCCCCGGTCAGCTCGGTGGCCGCGTCGGTCACCACCTGGACGATGCGCTCCAACCCCAGCTCGCTGGCGAGCGCCTGCCCCACGCGGTGCAACGTCTCCACCGTGGTGGCCTGTTCGCGCCGCTCCCGCTCCGCCCGGTGCAGGTCGGTGACGTCCATTCCGATGAACCCCACCCCGCTCACCTCCCCGTCCGCGCCGCGCACCGGGAAGTAGTTGAGGAGCACCGCGCGCTCCTCGCCAGTCACCAGGCTGGGGACCACCGCCTCCAGGTTGTGGATCGCCTCCCCCGTCTCCATCACGTGGCGGAAGTTGGCCTCCACGCGCGGGGCGTACGCGGGGACGACCTCGTGCAGCGTCTTCCCCACCACCTGGTCGCGCTCCAGGCCGTAGAAGGCGGCGAGGGCGGCGTTGATGCTGCGGTAGCGGAGGTCGCGGTCCACCAGTGCGGCGGGGAGGGGCGCGGCATCGTTGAAGGCGTCGAGCGCGGCGTGCGCTTCCTGGGCCAGCCGTTGCACGCGCTCCACCGCTTCGGCGCGCTCCAGCAGCTCGCGGTTGGCGCGCGCCATCTCCTCGTTGGCCGCGGCCAGGTCGCGGAAGAGCCGCTCGCGCTCCGCCTGCTCGCGCCGCTCCTCGCTGATGTCGCGCGCCTCGATGATCGTCCCCACCGTGCGCCCGCCCTCGCGGATGGGCGAGGCCGTGAATGCGACGGGGTAGAAGTGGCCGTCTTTGTGGACGAAGACTTCCTCCCCCTGCTCCCGCATGTTCCGCGGAAAGGCGCGGTCGATGGGGCACTCCTCCAGCGGGTAGGGTGACCCGTCCGGCCGGGTGTGGTGCACGTAGTAGTGCAGCTCCTTCCCCTGCAGCTCGTCCAGGCGGAAGCCGGTGAGCCGTTCCGCGGCCGGGTTCATGTACGAGCAGCGCTGGTGCTCGTCCATGATGAAGAGCGCCAGTGTGGCATTCTCCGCCACCGCGTCCAGCTGCCGGCGGTAGAACTCCGCGCTGCCGGAGGGGGCGGGATCAGGTTCGGTCACGAGTAGCGGCTCGGGAACGGGAGTGCGTTTTCTGGAACGGAGATACGGCTGTGCATGATCCGTTCTTACGGCGCGCCGCCGGCCGGGGCCACCAGCACCTTGTCGACGCGCGGCCCGTCCATGTCGACCACTTCCAGGCGCAGCCCCTCGCTCTCCACGTACTCCCCCACGCACGGAATGCGGCCCAGCCGGGTGACGATCAGCCCGCCCACGGTGCGGTAGCCGACGCGCTCCTCCTCGCGCCGCTCCTCCAGCCCCATCGCCTCGCGGAAGTCGTCAACCGACATCCCCGCGTCCACCAGCCAGCTGCCGTCGTCGCGCCGCACCGCGTGCGGATCGGTGGGGGCGGTCTCCCACGCCACGTCCTCCATCAGGTCGTCGCGGGTGAGCACCCCCTGCACGCCGCCGTACTCGTCCACCACCACGGCGACGCCGGCCGGGCTCTCGCGAAAGAGCTCCAGCATGTGCAGGGCGCGCGTGTTCTCCGGCACGAAGAGCGGCTGCTGCAGCGCCGCCGCGATGTCCATCCCCTCGCCGCGGACGGCCTGCTCCCACAGGTCGCGCACGCGCACGGCGCCCGCCACGCGGTCCAGCCCGCCGCGGCACACCAGGTAGACGTCGCTCGGCTGGGCGATCATGCTGGCGCGGACCGCCTGCTCGTCGTCCACTTCGTCCAGCCAGGCGACGCGGTGGCGCGGCGTGTGGAGGTCCGCCACGCGCCGGTCGCCCAGCCAGAAGACGCGCTCCACCAGGTCCTGCTCCGCCTCGTGGATCACCCCCGACTCGGTGGCCTCCTCCAGCAGCGCGGCGACGTCCGCGTCGGTGACGGCGGCGTCCGTGTTCTTGGTGACGCGCAGGATGCGGAGGACGACGCGTGTGGAGAAGGTGAGGAGCCACACCAGCGGCGCCGCCACGCGCGACAGCAGGTGCATGGGCGCGGCCACCATCGCCGCGATGCGCTCCGGGTGCCCCAGCCCGATCTCCTTGGGCACCAGCTCGCCGATGATGAGCGACAGGTAGGTGATGGCGAGCACGACGATGCCGAACGCGAGCCCCTCCGCGTACGGCGCCACGGCCGGCACGCCCGCGAAGTAGCGCGCGAGCGGCTCGGACAGCCGCGCGCCGCCGAAGGCGCCGGCCAGCACGCCCACCAACGTGATCCCCACCTGCACCGTGGCCAGGAAGCGTGACGGCTCCTCCGCCAGCGCCAGGGCGCGGCGGGCCCCCGGATCGCCCGCCTCGGCGCGCTGCTGCAGGCGCGTCTTGCGAGCGGAGACCACGGCGATCTCGCTCATGGCGAACACGCCGTTGAGTACGAGGAGCGCAAGGACGATCAGGACTTCGGAGGCCATGGCCTTGATGTGCTTCCGGGACGGCGAACCGCGGTCTCACGCACGGGCGCGGAGACGCGGGAGAAAGCCACGGATGTGTTGTGGTTCCCCGGAATCTGCGCCCGTCTGGTTGGATGTCAACCGACGGCGCTCACCGCGGGCGGATGTGCTGGCCGCGCGTGGGCTCGCCCCGGTCCACCGGCTGCGCGAAGGCGAAGTAGCTCGTGAACGGCGCCGGGAGCCCCTCGCCCGCGCCGAAGACGGCCGTATTCTGCAGGTGGTAGTGCAGGTGCGGCTCGCTGGAGTTGCCGCTGTTGCCGCACCGGCCGATCACCTCGCCCGTGCGCACCTCGCGCCCCGCCTGCACCGCGACGCTCCCGCGCTGGAGGTGCGCCAGGAAGGAGAACTCGTTGTTGCCGTGGTCCAGCACCACGTGGTTCCCCAGCGGCTCGCGCGCGTTCATCACGCCGGGGCGGTTGTCCTCGATCCCGTCCGCCGCCGCTCTCACCACGCCGGCAGCGGGGGCCAGGATCGGCTGGCCGAAGCAGTGGTAGCTCTCGTTGAGCGCCGCATCGCCCGCGAAGGTCCGCCCGTCCCGCACCACCAGGAAGTCGTAGGCGAAGCGCTGGTCGACCGTGGCCGCGTGGTAGTTCAAAAAGGTGCTGCGGCCGCCCCACCCCACGAACCATTCGCCGGTGAACGGCAGGCGAAGCACAGTGCGCGCGACGTAGTTGAAGAACCTCGTCGGCGCCTCGGGAACGCCGGGCTTCACCTCGAACCCCTCGACGACGCCCGCGACGCTCATCGTCCAGTTGATCCACACGGTGCCGCTGGTGCCGGTGAACGACGAGGCGCGGTGGTACAGGTCGCGGCCGAACCAGGCAAGCGTCTGCTCGTCCTGCACCTGGCGCTCGGTGCCGAAGTCGCGCCGCACCTCCGCCGCGAACTCCCGCACCCCCGCCGGCGTCCCGAAGAGCTGGCGCATCTCGGGCGAGAACTGCTCCCAGAGCCGGTCCGCGTCGCCATCGTAGAAGAGCTTCGTGTACTGCCGCCCGCGGTCCAGCGTGCTTCCGGGAACCACGCCGGGGCTGACGCCGTCGCAGCAGCAGCCGGCGGTGAACAGGCCCAGCAGGACGGCGAAGATGCGGTTCATGGGAGTCTTCTGCGGTCTCAGCGCGGAAGGTTGCAGACGAGGCGGGCCAGGGTGGCCGGGTCCTTTTTCTTGACGCCCTCGCTGGTCAGGTGCACCACCCCGCTCTCCCCGAACGCCACCGCCTCCCCCTGCGCCTCCTTGAGCGGCGCGAGATCGAAGCGCAGCGGCTCGGCGGGCCCACCCGACGCGAGGTTGCCCGCGCGGTAGAACGACACGGAGCGCAGGGTCCGCAGCGCCACCCACCCCTCCGCCGACGCCGCTGCGCCGGTGATGCGGTCGGAGCGCTTGCTCTGCGCCGGGGCCAGCTCGCGCACCCGCTCCAGCCGGCTCACCGCCCCCGCCGCCATCTCGCGCGGAAAGCGGTAGACCGCCACCGGCCCCGTCTCCCCCTTGGTGACCACGAAGACGCCGCCGTCTCCGGTCACGAAGAGCGCCTCCGCGTCCTGCGGGCCATCCGGGTACGTCGCGTGGAAGGCCTCGGCGGGGCGCGTGGTGGCGTCCCCCGGCTCGGGCATGGGGACGCGGTAGACGGTGATGCGAGGGCGCGCCGCCTTGTTGTCGCCGATGTCGCCCACGTACAGGCAGCGCCCGGTTGGGCAGGGGCCTTCCGCCACGTCTTCCCAGTCCTCCACCACGGCGCCGGTCACGCGCACGGTCCCGCGCGGCAATCCGTCCATCCCGACCGCGACGAGCACGGGCTCGCCCGAGTCGTTGTGCGTCCACAGCACCCCGCCCCCCGCCGCCACGCCGCTGGACTCGTGCACCGTCATCGGCAGCGCGATCCCCGCCGCATCCACGCGGCAGAGCCCTCCCGAATCCCGCTGCGCCACCGCGACGGCCGGCACGCGCGCGGCACTGGCGGGCGCCGAGTCCGCCTTGCTCGCGGGCGCCTGCGTCCTGCGGCCTGAGGCCTCGTGCCCCGTGAGCCACGACCCGCCCATGCCCACGACCACCATGAACACGCAGAGCGCCAGGAGCGACCGAAAGAGCGGAAAATCGCTGGGCATAAACCTCAAACCGCCGGGTGAATCATGATGTGTCGAAGGCCCTGCCTGAGCCGGGCGAGTGAACTCGCGGCAACAACAGCACAAAGTCCGCCTTCGCGGACTCCCTGGCCGGATCTCGCCTTACTCCAGCCGGCTTCGCGTCGTTCCAGCCGGGGGCTTCAGCCCCCGGCGATCCGGGCACCGATACGGCCCCCGCAACCTGCGAAGGCAGGTTTCCCGCGGTTGTTGCAGCGGTTTCAACCGCCGGTCCGCACCAGCCCCCCCACCCCCCGCCGCATCGCCCGTGCCGCCCGCCGTCACCCACCGCCACCCGGCTCATCGAACCCCGCCAGGTCCGGCCGGAACCCGCGCCCCTCCAGCGAGCGCGGTTCACGGCGGGGGTAGACGCGCCGCGCGATCTCCGGCGCCAAGCGCAGACCCACGGTGCCGACAAGAGACAGCGCGAGCACCAGG
>DASVVI010000693.1:0-2104 GCA_036386635.1 Longimicrobium sp. | reverse complement strand
CCACGAACTCCTACCTGAAACACCGATGCTTTCTCGCGCCATTCCGGTCGTCCTCGCGGCCGCGCTCCTCACCTCGTGCGACGACCCGACCGGACCCCTTCCCCGTGAGGGCGCGCCGCGGGAATTCGAATACTCCGTTGGCGGCTTCGCTGTCGGCTCCGGCCGGGTGGAGGTGCGCGGCGATACGGTCGTGCTGGTCCGCATGCCCTGGGACGCCCGCTCGGGAAGCCGTCCCGACAGCATCCGCACCGTCCCCTCGCCGGAAGCGTGGCGCGCGTTCTGGGAGGCCGCGGCGGACGCGGGGGTGCGACGCTGGCGGCCGCGCTACATAGCCGAGAACGTGGTGGACGGCTCGGGGTGGAGCCTGCGCATCGTGGCGCCGGGGGCAAAGGTCGAGTCCACCGGGAGCAACGCGTACCCGGACCGGCACGGCCTGGAGCACGAGATGGAAGCGCCGCGCGAGTTCCGGGCCTTCGAAGCCGCCATCGAAACCCTGGCCGGCGCGCCGCTCCGCCCCGTTCTCAACACGCGGTAACCCGCCGAAAATCCTTGCGTTCGGGGGCGTGGCGGCCACACACTCCCAGCGTGCCGGGTGAAACCGGTCCACGGGCGATTCGTATTCAATCCCGTGGCCCGGCGTCATGCCGAAGCCGCACGGGCGCCCCGGACGGGAGCGGCCCACCACCTGTACGAACGCGGAGCATCAACACAGTATGCCTACCACGCAGATCCCCACCGGCCGCCCGGCGAGCCGCATCGGCCGCACCAATCCGTTCGGCGCCGTGCTGGGGAAGGCGCCGCTGCTGATCGGCGGCGTGCTCCTCCTGGCGGCGATCCCCACCACGGTGACGTACATCAACCCGGGGAACGTGGGGATCGTCATCCACAAGCTGGGCGGCGGCGTAGACCCCAAGCCACTCGGGCAGGGGATGCACTTCATCAACCCCATCTCCACCGGCATCGAAGAGTACCCGGTCTTCATGCAGACGCTGGTGCTGACGCAGGGCACCACGGAAGGGACGAAGCAGAACGACGAGATCAACGTCAACAGCGTCGAGGGGCAGCCGGTCTCGCTGGACGTATCGCTCTCCTTCGAGCTGGACCCCAGCAAGACGCCTGCGCTGTACTCCACCTTCCGGACGGACATCGAGTCCATCCAGCACGGCTACGTGAAGCAGGCCATCCGGCAGGCGCTGCAGGAGGTGGTGGGGAGCGAGGAGATCGCGGCGATCCTGGGCCCCAAGAAGGCCGAGACTGTGGCCAAGGCGCAGGCACTGATCTCCAGCCGGCTGGGGCAGTACGGCTTCATGGTGAAGCAGTTCACCATCAACGAGATCCGCGCGCCGGGCGCGGTGATGGAGGCCATCAACACCAAGAACGTGATGCAGCAGCAGGCGCTGACCGCGCAGAACGAGCTGCAGAAGAACACGTTCCAGGCGCAGGGCGACAGCATCAAGGCCGCCGGCCGCGCCATGGCGATCCTGGCCGAGGCGCGCGCCCAGGCCGAGGCCAACCGCCTGCTGAGCCAGAGCATCACCAGCACGCTGGTGCAGTACGAGATGACCAAGCGCTGGGACGGCAAGATGCCGCAGGTCAGCGGCAACGCGGTCCCCATGATCCAGCTCCCCGCGCGACAGTAAGCGGCCAGCCTCACGCGATGCACAGCAGAAACGGCGGGGGCGCTCTGGAAGGAGCGCCCCCCGCTCTCGTCGTGCCTCCGCGCGAACGAGTTAAAGCGCGGGTATTGTAGGATTTAGCGGACCTTTCTACCTTCGATGCCGCGGGCACCGGACGTCCCGCGGCAACCCCCACCCGGAGGCGCGCGAGTGCTTGATGAAGGAGGTGTTCGCGTGGGTACCGCTGATCTGGACGAGCCGCATCTTCGTCCTGGTCTCCCTGTGGGGTGCCACACTGATCGTAACCCTGTACCTCGCTCGCTTCCTGCGCCCGAGCCACCTCAAGCGCCTCGTCCTGGCGGATCTGCCCGTCTTCAGCAAGATCGGCGGCGAGGCGGAGGTCATGGGACAGAAGCTTGCGCTCAACGCGGAGCTTGAAACGAGCCGGGAGGCCAAGCTCGGCAATACCGAAGCGCAGCTGCAAGAAC
>DASVVI010000692.1:0-2056 GCA_036386635.1 Longimicrobium sp. | reverse complement strand
CAGCGCGGGCGACAGGCCGGCGGCGACGCCCAGCTTCAGCAGGTCGCGGCGGGTGATGGACGGAATCATGAGAGCGGAGCGACGGTTCCCAGGAAGCGCTGAACGACGGGAGGGCTTGCGCAACCTCAGGCGGGAGCCCGCCATGCGCAAGAGCGTGAGGTGGATATGACGCCAACCTCATGGTCCGGCGCAACCACCAACCCTGTCATCCAGAGGCCCGGGTACACTTCAGGGCTGGATGCGTCGTCGGATGGAGCGCGTGCCCACGCCCCGTCCGGGCGGTTGAAACCGCGTCTGGAACGTCACGAAGTCCGCCTGCGCGGACTGCACGCACGGTCGAGTGCACCACGCCAGTCGAAGCGCATTCAGGTCTCCCCCTCCCCTGCGCAGCGGGGGACGGGGGCTGGGGGGAGGGGGCTCCCAGGGGGTACAAACCGGGTAGATTGTTGACAATCTAAACCGGGAGGATCGTTGACAGTTAACGTGCATGGCAACCCCCCTCAGGAGGCGAGCCGTGCCTTGGCTGGAAACGAATCCCATGGACGAGCGGATGCGGTTCATCGTGGCCTACGACGAGGGCCTGTACTCGATGGTCGAACTGTGCGAGCGCTTCGGCATCAGCCGCCAGACTGGCTACAAGTGGCTGAGGCGCTACCAGGCCGGAGGCGTTCAGGGGCTGGCAGACGGGAGCCACGTTCCGCGCCGCTGTCCACACCGGATCAGCGACCAGGTCGCCGAGGCGCTGATGGGCTTGCGACGAAAGCACCCGAGCTGGGGGCCAGTGACGCTGCTGGCGTTGTTGGCGAAGCTGAAGCCGGGCTGCGAGCTGCCGGCACCCAGCACTGTCGGCGATCTGCTGGCCCGCCACGGCCTGGTGAAGCCGCGGCGCCGGCGCGCCAAGGCGGCCGTCTCCACTGGGGGCGCGGTGCGCACGAGCGAGCCGAACGAGGTCTGGACGACGGACTACAAGGGCCAATTCCGTACGCTGGATGGCAAGTACTGCTATCCGCTGACGATCCAGGATTCGCACACGCGCTTCCTGCTCGCGTGCGACGCGTTGCTGTCGACCAGGACGGAGGAGGCGCTACCGTGCTTCGAGCGGGTGTTTCGCGAGTACGGCCTGCCAAAGGTGATCCGGAGCGACAACGGTGTGCCGTTCGCGTCACCCACGCCGCTGAGGCTGTCGCGGCTGAACGTCTGGTGGATGAAGCTGGGGATCACACCGGAGCGAAGCCGCCCAGGATGCCCGCAAGACAACGGGCGCCACGAGCGAATGCACCGGGACCTGAACCCGGCCCGCTTCCCCCCAGGGGCGCACCAGCAGGCGCAGCAGCGCAAGTTCGACGCAGTGCGCGAGGAACTGGATTATGTGCGGCCGCACCACGCTCTCGGCCTGAAGACCCCGGCCGACCTGTACTCGCCTTCGAAGCGGCCGATGCCGGATCGAATCCCCAGGCCCGAGTACGCGGCGCACTACGAAGTCAGGCGGGTTCGAAGCACGGGCACGATCCGCTTCCGCGGCCGCGAGCTCTTCATCAGCGAAGTCCTGGTTCGTGAAGCGCTCGCCCTGGAGGAGATTGCAGACGGCGTATGGTCGATTTTCTTCTACGATGCGCTGCTGGCGCGATTCAACGAACGCGACGGCAAGCTGCACCCGTAGTCGGTGGCGCTTCGGCAGAGTAGAGACGCGGGCGCTGTCATTCCGCTTCGCGGCTGCTTACGCCTCCCAAGGGGGAGGGCAAGAGATATCAGGGGATGACTGACTAGCGTCATCACCGTGAGGAGTTGTAAACGATCCTCCCGGTTTGAAGTGTCAACGATCAACCCGGTTGCTCAGTGGCATGCACCGGCAGCCGTTCGAACCTCGCCCGAAGTTCTCCCCTCTCCCGCGCTGTTTGCGGGGGAGGGGCCGGGGGTGGGGCCTCCCGCCCCGACATCCCCAGCCGCCGCCCCGAAATTGCATCCCCACACCCCGCCGACACTTGCAAGTGGCCCGTTGTCAACGGATTGACGCGCCCCGCGCACTCCGGTAAACTTCCGGGTCCCTGACGGAGGC
>DASVVI010000691.1:0-3948 GCA_036386635.1 Longimicrobium sp. | reverse complement strand
GCAGGCACCACCCCGGCCACCGCCGCCGTGAAGATCGCGAGCAGCACCACCCACGCCACGGTCAGCGGCGACACGCTGTAGTCCGTCCAGAACGGGGTGCCGGTGCCGAGGTCGTTGTACATCAGACGGTCGACCAGCCGCAGCCCCACCTGCGAAAGCGCCAGCCCCACCAGCGAGGCGCCGCCCGCCAGCAGGAGCATCTCGGCGAAGAGCTGCGTGACGATGCGGGCGCGGCTCGCCCCCAGCGCGCTGCGCACCGCCAGCTCGCCCAGCCGCGACGCAGTGCGCGCGTACACCAGGATGGAGACGTTGGCGGCCACGATCACCAGGAGCAGCGTCACCGCCAGCTGCATGGGGATCACCTCCCAGACCGACATCCCCTGGATGTCGAGGATCGGCTCCGTGTACTTCAGCACCCGCGGCTCCAGCTGCGCGTGCGTGGCCGGCGACGCGGCCGCCGCGCGTTTGCCCACGGTGGTGAGCTCGGCTTGCGCCTGCTCGCGCGTGGCGCCGGGCGCCAGCCGGCCGAAAATGTAGATTTCCGGCCCCGACCTGGGCTCGAACAGCGCCGGGTCCAGCCGCAGCGGGACCCAGATGTTGTGGCTCACGGGGAAGCCGAAACGCTCCGGCATCACCCCCACCACCGTGTGCACCGAGCTCCCCAGCCGGATGCTGCGGCCGATCACCCCGGGGTCCCCGGCGAACCGCTCCTGCCACACGTCGTGCCCGATCACCACGACGGGCGGTGCGCTGGAAAGCTCGTCCGCGGCGACGAGGTAGCGCCCCAGCAGCGGCGGAACGCGCGCCACTCTGAAGCCGGAGGCCGTCATCTCCGCCACCTTCACCGGCTCCGGCGGCCCGCCCGGGCCGATCAGGTTGCGCGTGAGGTCGCGGAACGCCGCCACGTCGCGCACCGACTTCAGCTCGGTGCGCCACACCGCCAGGTCGCGAAGCGCGCGCCGCTCCTCGTTGTTCTCCTTGACGTCCCAGTTCTCCAGCGCGACGATCCGATCGCCTTCCGGGAGCGGCAGCACCGGGTAGACCGACGAGTGGATGAAGGTGAACATAGCGGTGGACACCGCCACGGCCACGGCGATCGCCAGCCCGCCCACCACCGTGAGGCCGGGGTGCTTGACGAGCATGCGGGCGCCGAGCTTCACGTCCAGCCAGGAGATGCGGTTCTTCGACATGGATGGTTCAGGGGAGAGGCGTGCGTGAGGCGACGCCCCGTGGAACGCATCCTCCGTTCCGCGCCTGCGCGACGTTCAAGGCATTGCCGCGCCTGCACTTGCGCCAGGCCGCGCGCGGGCGCGGGTGTCCGCTTGTGGGATTCGCTGTCCCACCGGCGGAACGCGCCCCCTCCTCAGCCGCCCTCGTCCAGCTCCGCGAAGCGTATGCGGACCATGTCGTCCAGCAGATCGTCGGGTACGCCGTACACGTCCTCGGTGAGGAAGCGGCGCGTCTCCGCCTCGTTGTGCGCCACCTGCCGCAGCCCATCGCGCAGGTGCTGGAGCGGCACGCCGATGCGCTGCGCGGCATCCACCAGCCGCTGGTACGCTTCGCGGCGTGCGGCCTGCTCTTCCGGCGTTTCGCCGGGGTGCCAGGGTTCCGTCATGATCCTTCAGGTAGATGTGTGGCCGCCAGCGCGGCGACCTCGTCCGCGCACCCCCACGACAGCGTCATGCCCGCGCCGCCGTGGCCATAGCAGTGGATGATGCGTCCCCCGCCGGGAAGCTCCGCCGCCTCCAGACGCACCGATGGACGTCCCGGCCGCAGACCGACGCGGTGCTCCAGGATGCGTGCGCCCGCCAGCCGCGGCTCCAGTTCCGCGCAGCGGCGGACGATGGCGCGCGCGACCTCCGGGTCCGGAGCCGTGCTCCACTCCCCCTCCTCCGCCGTGCCGCCCAGGATGCAGTCCTCGCCGCGCGGCACGATGTACGTCAGCCCGGTCGGGTGCTCCTCGTCGAGCCAGAAGCGCTCCACCCCTGGATTCTCCACCCGCACGATCTGGCCGCGGACGGGCACCACCGTGTCGTCGCCGGCCAGCGTGCGCGCGCCCAGCCCGGCACAGTTGACCACCAGCGGCGCGGATTGCGCGGCGCGAGCCAGCACCCGCACCGTCCGCAGCTCCAGGCGCCCGCCGCCCGCCGCGAACCGGTCCGCCAGGTAGCCCAGGTAGATGCCCATGTGCGCCACGGGCACGGTGACGGCGTGCCCGTCTGCGTAGCCGGCCGGCAGCTCCGCGCGCGGGATGCGGCGCAGCCCGGGAATGGCGCCGCCCCACTCGGGGTCCAGCACGGACCGCCTCCACAGCTCCACGCCGGGGACCATGCGAACGCCGGTCCCCGGAACGTCCGCCAGCCGCGCGAGCTCCTCAAAGGTTCGCTGCCCCCACACCGCGACCCGCTCGGCCGGGTAGGCGCGGTACGGGTACCAGAGCGCCGCCGCCATCGCCGAAGTGGTCTCCCCCGGCGGCGCCGCCGTCCACACGCGCACCCGCATCCCGGCCTCCTGCAGCCGGATCGCCGCCGACAGCCCGATCACCCCCGCGCCGATCACCAGCGCATCCGCCGCCCGAGTGTTCCTCGCCATGCGCCGACGCTAACCGCGCCGGGAACGGCCCGCAACCCGCTCCACGAAACCCGTCCGCGTGCAGGCGGGATGCGCGCGCCACCGACGCGCCGCGCCCCGGCCACTGGTGTGCAACGGCTGGCGGTGTTGAAAGGGGAGATTGACACGGCACAGGCCGGTCAGCGATCCTCCGTCATCACCCCGACGAGCGAGGATGAATGAACGGGATGCTGCCGCCAGAGCTGGACTGCTGGGTACAGGAGCGGGTGGGAACGGGACAGTTCAGAAGCACGGACGAGGCGATCCGTGCGGGGCTGTTGCTGCTCCAGCGCGAAGATGAGCGCCGCACGAAGCTGGAGGCGCTACGCACCGACGTCCAGGCGGGCATCGAACAGCTCGACCGGGGCGAGGGTGTCGATGGCGAGATGGTTTTCGAAGAGGTGCTCCGCTCGATTGCGGCGCAGCGTGACCAGGAGGGGCGATCCACGAGCCCGGGCGAGCTCGTGGAGGAAGGACTTCACTGGCTGCAGCGGGAGGAGGCGCGCCGGGAGGAGGTCGAAAAGCTTCGGCGGGAAATCCAGCTTGGGTTGGATGATGTCGAGCGAGGGGACCTATTGGACGGAGAAGAGGTGTTCCGGCGTGCGTTCGAGCGCATCGCCGCCCTCGAGGAGTCTCGCCTCTGAGCTCTTTCCGAATCACCGCGCACGCGGCACGCGATCTGGATCAGATCATCGACTTCTACTCCATCGTGAAGAGCAATCCCGCGGCGGCTCAGCGGGTGGCGCGGGGAATCCTCGACTCGTGCAGGCGGGCAGGGCTCGGGCCGGAGACTGGCCGCGTTCGAGCCGAGCTGGGCGACGGCATTCGGATGAAGATCGTCCACCGATACCCATACAACGTCTTCTACCTCTATCTCATTCTCGCCGCCACGTCACAGCGAACCGAGCCCGTCCCGATCGTGCGCGTGCTGCACCAACGCCGGAAGCTGGATCGCGCTACATTCGAGGCGCCGTAACCCCGGTGCACGCTACACGACCCGGCGCAGCGCCTCCGCCGTCCGCGCCACGTAGCCGCCGCCGAACAGGTTGACGTGCACCAGCAGGTAGAACAGCTGGTACACGGCGCGGCGCTCCTCCTGGTAGCCGGGGCGTAGCGGCCAGGCTTCTTCGTACGCGGTGTAGAATTCCGCGCCGAAGCCGCCGAAGAGCTCCGTCATCGCGAGGTCGACTTCGCGGTGGCCGCGATAGGTGGCGGGGTCCACGAGCGAGGGGCCGCGCGAGGTCGCCACGACATTGCCGCTCCACAGGTCGCCGTGGAGTAGGGTCGGACCGTCCTCTTCCCCGGCGGCGAGGAGGCGGGGGAGGGCTTCGCGCAGGC
>DASVVI010000690.1:0-3145 GCA_036386635.1 Longimicrobium sp. | reverse complement strand
AGGAAGAGGACAAGCGGCGCTCGTAACAAGGCGCGGGTAGCCGGGACATCTGAGCTAACTCGGCTCCCGGGCGGGTTATCAGAGCGCTTTGCGGATGATGGCTAATCCTGCCATTCATCCGACTTTCCGATAGGTCGGCGGAACAGCTCGGCGACGAGTGTTCCGCCGACCTTTTTACCTGTAGTCCGCCACGTGGCGAGCCATCGCAGCGCCCGACAGCGCAGACCCGAAATTGGCTGGGTTCTTGCTCGTGCGCCTGGTCGCGACATACTGGCCCGGCCCCGCGCGCCGCGTCAACCAGCCCATCCCAACGTCCGGTGATCCATGGTCCAGGTTTCGACGACACCCCCCTCGGAACGCTATCCGGGGCGCCCCCCCGAGGGACGCGTCGTCGTCTTCGCGCCCACGCGCGCCGCCTGCGAGACCATCGAGCTGGGCGTGCAGCTCACCGGCGTCGAGACCATCATCAACCGCGAGCACGGCGGCGAGATCCGCGAGCTGGCGGCGGCGGGGTCGGGCTTCGGCATCGTCGCGGGGACGGGCACGGGAAAGACGCTCGCCATCCGCCCCATCGCCGAGGCGGTCGTGGGGCCCGACCTGCGCGTCGGCGTCGTCAACCGCGAGCGCGAGGCCACGCCAGAGACGCCGACCTGGAACGTCGTCATCGTCACGACCGGGATCGCGCGGCGCTGGCTGCAGGACAACCTCATCGACCGCAATGACGTGGTGGTCGTCGACGAGATCCACCAGACGTCCGCGGAGCTGGAGCTGTGCCTGGCGCTCGCCAAGCGCGCCGGGTGCCGCTTCGTGTGGCTCTCCGCCACTGTCGATCCCACGTTCTACAAGGACTACCTCAGCTCGGCGGCCGTCATCGAAAGCTCCGCCTTCGACCCGGAGCGCGCGGCGACGGTGCGCGTTAGCAACACGCTGAACCCCGGCGCCTTCCTCGGCGACCGCTTCATGCGGCACGTGCGCAAGGAGAAGCGCGGCGTCGCCGTCTTCGTGCCCACGCGTGCGGGGACGGAGCAGGTGGTGAAGGCGGTGGCGGAGCGCTATCCGGAGATGCTCACCGAGTTCTACCACGGCGGCGAGCCGGTCGCCAAGCTGCGCCCGTTCCTGGAAGGCGACGGCGCGCCGCACCCCTTCATCCTCTCCATGACCGCCGCCGGCCAGTCCGCGCTCAACATCCGCGGGCTGGACACGGTGGTCATCGAGGACGCGCAGTTCACCACGCTGGTCGAAAAGGGCCGCAGCGTGCTGACGCGCAAGCCGCTGGGGAACAACGAGATCCTGCAGATGGCGGGGCGCGTGCACGGGCGCGTGGAGAACGGCGAGGTGTGGATCCTGAGCGAGCGCGAGATCGACTTCGGCTCGCTGCGCCCCACCGCGCCCAACTTCCAGCTCGCCGGCGACCCCGAGCGCGTGGCGATGACCTGCGCCGACATGGGCGTCCGCGCCGACGAGCTGGACCTTCCCGTCCCCCTCGACCGCATCGCCTACCGCCGCGCGGTGGAGACGCTCACGAAGCGCGGCCTCATCGCCAACAATCGGCTCACCGACTACGGCCGCAAGGTCGAGGTCCTGCCCGTGGACCGCCCCTGGGGCGAGCTGCTCGTGCAGGCGGAGGAGCACATGGTGCCGCTGGTGGCCGCGATGGCCTCCATCGACTCGCTGCACCGCATGCTCCGCCAGCAGGACAACGACATCAGCCGCTACATCGTCCCAGGCAGCGACCACCTGACGGCGTACCGCATCTACCAGGACGCGCTGGTCACCTGCGGCACGCTTGGGCACGTTTACGGCCTTCCGCGGCACGTCTTCGACGAGGAGGCGCTGGCCGCGTGGGCGGACGAGCGGGGCGTGCTGGTGAGGTCGATCGAGGACGCGGCGCTCGCCATCGCCTCCATCTTCCGCTCGCTGGACCTGGAGCTTCCGCGCAACCTTCCGCCGCTCAACCGCGAGCTGGAGCGCGAGTGGCAGGAGCTGCTGGCGAAGGTGATGCCCTTCTCGCTCGTGATCGACGAGGAGACGTCGTGGGGCGAGGAGGTGCGCGTCAGCAAGACGAGCGTATGCGGCACGTGGGGGCCGGTGGCGGGGGAGATCAACTTCTTCGCGGACCGCATGGGGAAGGCGCGCGGCTCCATCGCGGGGACACAGCTGCCGTACAAGCTGCTGGTGAAGCACGCCGCCCGCGCGGAGCCGGAAGTCGCCTACGACGCCGCGCACCGCCGCCATCCGCTGCGGCTGCGCAGCTCGGTGGAGTACCACGGCTTCGTCCTGGATTCCGACGACCAGCCGGTCGACCGCTTCCCCGAGGGGATGGAGGACGCCTGCCGCCTGGCGCTGGCCGAGGCGGTCGTCAGCGGCGAAGCGTTCCACCGCGACGCCGCCGCCAACCGTGAGGCGCTCCGCCACCTGCGGCAGGTGCATCGCAAGTCGGGGGGCAAGGCGGGGATCAGCGAAGAGACGATGGCGCAGACGATCGCCGCGCAGCTCGCCGGCGTCGGCTCGTACGCCGACTTCCTGGAGACGCCGCTGCGCATCGAGGCGGACGCGCTGGTGGACCCGGCCGAGCGCGAGCGCTGGATGTCGCTCCCCGACCACATCTACCTGGAAGGCCGCGAGTACCCGCTGGACTACGCCTTCGAGGACGGGGAGCCGGTGGTGCGCGCCCGCATCCCGGCCAAGGTCCTCAACTACATCGACGACGAAGACGTCCCCGAGTTCGACCGCCCGCTGCACTGGACGGTCACCCGCGGCAAGCGCGACGCCATCCGCGCCGCCACCCTCGAAGAAGCGCGCGAGGCGATGCTCCGCGAGCGCCCCGAGGACCCGCCCCACCGCCCCAAGCGCAACGGCGCCGAGCGCGCCCCCGGACGCGGCCGCGGCCAGGGCCGGGGACGCGGCCACGCCAGCAGCGACCGCGGCCCCCGCTCCGAGCGCGGCGGCGGCGGCGAGGAAGAAGGAAGCCGCCGCCGTGGCCAGCGCCACAAGGGCCGCGGCGGCGCCCCCGCCCGCACGGGCGGCGCTCGCAAGGGTCGAAAAGGCGGGCGACGGCGGGACTGAGCGAAGACGATTGTCTCGAAAGAGGCGGGCCGTTATATAGATACTGAAGAAGTCCAGCGCAGCACCGAGGAGATACGGA
>DASVVI010000689.1:0-3939 GCA_036386635.1 Longimicrobium sp. | reverse complement strand
CGCAGAAGGAGGCGGCGTGATGCGCTTCGGATACTGGCTTCCCGTCTTCGGCGGCTGGCTGCGCAACGTCGACGACGAGCGGATGGAGGCGAGCTGGGCCTACGCCAGGCGGCTGGCGCAGCGCAGCGAGCAGATCGGCTTCGACCTGACGCTGGTGGCCGAGCTGAACCTGAACGACATCAAGGGGATGGACGCCCCGTCGCTGGACGCGTGGTCGACGGCGGCGGCGCTGGCGGCGGTCACGGAGCGGCTGGAGATCATGGTGGCGGTGCGCCCCACCTTTCATCAGCCCGCCCTCCTCGCCAAGCAGGCGGCTAACATCGACCACATCAGCAACGGCCGCCTGTCGCTGAACGTCGTGTCGTCGTGGTGGGCGACGGAGGCGAAGAAGTACGGCATCCAGTTCGACCAGCACGACGACCGCTACGCCCGCACCAGCGAGTGGCTGGACGTGGTGGACGGGATGTGGAAGGAGCCGCGCTTCAGCTACCAGGGCAACTACTACGGGGTGGATGACGCCATCCTGGAGCCGAAGCCGGTGCAGCGCCCGCGCCCCACCATCTACGCCGGCGGCGAGTCGCCCGCGGCCAAGGCGCTGATCTCCCAGAAGTGCGACGCCTGGCTCACCCACGGTGACCCGCCGGAGACGATCGCCGCCAAGGTGGCCGACCTGCGCGAGCGCCGCGAGCGGCTGGAGCTGCCGCCTATGAAGTTCGGCGCCGCCGGCTACGCCATCGTGCGCGGCACCGAGGCCGAGGCGCAGCGCGAGGTGGCGCGCATCACCGAGGTGCGCGAGGGGACGGCGGGGTACGCCAACTACCAGGACTGGCTCAACAACACGCAGCTCGAGCAGCGCGTATCGCTGGAGGACTACTCCGTCTCCAACCGCGGCCTGCGCTCGGGGCTCGTCGGCACGCCTGAGCAGGTGGCGGAGCGCATCGTGGAGTTCGAGCGTGCCGGGCTGGACCTGCTCCTCCTCCAGTTCTCGCCGCAGCTCGAGGAGATGGAGCGCTTTGCCGAAGAGGTGATCCCGCTGGTGAACGGCGCGGCGGTCGGTTGAGGCGGAACAGCGGTCTCACGCAGAGGCGCAGAGACGCGGGAGGGGGCGCGGAGAGGTTCCGCGCCTCATCTTCGTTCATGTGCCCTGCGCCGCTCTACGCTGCTGCCGCACCTTCTGGGAGGCCGCACAACCGGTCGCGCAGTTCCTGCTTCACGCTCTCGTCCACCTCGGTGAGCTGGACCACAACCCGGTCCGTACCGCCGTCGTCCACACGCGCATCTGAATCCGCGTAGTACAGCAAATTCCTCTTCACGTCCACCACCAGGAGCAGCACGGGTACGTTCGAATGCGCCATGCGGTCGTACATCTCCCTGCTGACCGGCATGCGGGAGGGGACCGGCCGGTCGGTGGCTTTCACCTGCACGCCCGCGAGGTTCATCCCTCCCTCGGAATTGGGGAGCCCCATGAGGTAGTCGAAGCCGAGATCCGCGCTCGGCCGGGCCAGCAACGCGGGGGCAAAGTCCTCCAGAAAGAACTCGGCGAGCAACTCGCCTCTGCGCGCTACGACCTGCATCCGGGACGACACTTCGCTCATGCGAATACCGATGTTGAAGGCTTGTTCTTCGCGGCGAACCAGAACTCCCTGACCTCCCGGTGCAGCGCCAGGAGGTTCGCACGCGTTAGCTCGTGGCTCAACGGGATGCGCGTGATGGCTCGCACGGGCACACCCCGGTCAGACAGAGCTCGACGATCCTTTCGCCTCGGAACCCCGTCACTTCCCTTAGATCAGTATCCATCGAACGCTGTGTCCGCCGGCGGGAAACGCGCCCCGTCAGAGAGATCCGCGCGGGCATTTCCCGTACGCTGTATGAACCGTTCTGTCGAATCAAGCCCCCCGCGAAAAGTCGTTTGCGTGCAGGCGCGAAGTCCGCGCTCCTGTGTGTACTCGCACAGTGATGGGCTTTCCAGAGGTGGCGTCGGCGGCGCGGCATCAGCCCAAAACGACGCAGAGGCATGGAGAACAAGCCGTTCTCCATGCCTCTGTGTTCAGTTCTCTCCTGCGTCTCTGCGCCTCTGCGTGAGGCCCTCGGTTGTCAGTCCTGCTTCGGAGCCGAGAGCAGCGCTTCGATCCGGGCCAGCCGCGCGGCGAGGTCGCGGTTCTCGGCGCGCAGCTTCTCGATCTCGGCGCGGGCGGCGGCGAGATCGGCCTGCTGCCGCGTGCTGCGCCGGTCCAGCGCCTGCACGCCGGCGAGCGCCACGCCGTCCGCGTCCACCGTGCCGATCACCTTGTCGTCGTTCCCCAGGCCGAACGCGGCGCGGAAGTCCTGCGCCGTGGGGCCAAGGTGGCGGACGGAGGAGTCCTCCACCCGGTAGCTCCACGTCTGGATCGGCATGGAGCGCAGGCGCGTCAGCACGTCCTCGCCGGCCAGCGCGCGGAAGAGGTGCTTGCGGTTGACGTCCGAGGTGTTCGTCCAGATCCCGGCGTTGCTGAGGTAGGCGCCGGTGCTGGTGGAGATCATCGCGTCGCTCTGGCCGTAGTACGGATTGCCGGATCCACAGACGGAGGAATTCACGGACGGGCCGCCGAACGCGACGCCGGTGGTGGCTGCCTGGTTGGTATTGATGCGCATTCCGCAGCTCAGGCGCCAGACGGCCTGGCCTACGAACTCGGCCCTCACCGAGTCCTGCGTGCCCCCGGTGACGTTGTCCCCGAAGACGAACGATCCGCGCCTCGCGTTGGTGTGTGCGTGGTAGCCCATGGCCACGGAAGCGTATCCGGAGGCGGTGTTGTCCTCACCCACCGCGAAGCTGGAGCCGTTGGCCGCAGTCGTCCGCCAGCCCAAGGCTACGCCGTGGTCTCCGCTGGCGCGTACGCTCTCGCCGATCGCCACCGAGTAGAGGCCGATGTTCGCGTCGTCCCACTGCGTACCGTTGATGTAGCCCGCGCGGAACGACGCCTTCTGCGGGTACCACATCATGCGCGTGCCGGAGCCCTCCGCCGGAACCCCCGAGGCGTTGCTTCCGTTGACGGTGCCGCCGAAGAGGGCGCCGGCGTCGATGTTGACGCGGAAGAGGCTCACTCCGCCGCGGGACACCGCGAGCGCGGAGTCCGGCGTCTGCGCGTGGAGCGCGGCGCACGGAATCAGCAGGAGCGCGGCGGCGATGGCCAGGGTGCGGGAGGTCGTCATCTGGATAGCGGTTCGTCAGGTGTAAGTGGAAGCCGGCGCGGTGAGCCGATGGCGGCGCGCCCTGTGTGGCATCGAGGATCAAAGGTTCCGCGCGACGCGAGGCGGCATCACGGGATCGCGATGGTGAGGGGCTGCCCGTTCGTGTAGAGGCTGCCGGTTACGTTGACCGCGCCGGTCGCCTTCACGGGACCCTGGAGCTTGATCCCTCCGCTCACCTTGACCGCGTTCGCCGTGCCCTGCACCAGCGCACCGCTCCCGCTCACCAGCAGCGTGCCGTTGCTCACCGTGCCCGTGGGCGCGTTCACGTCGCCGGTGACGGTGAGGGTGAAGCCGCCGAGCCCCAGCGTGGTGGCCGAGCCCGCGTTCATCACCAGGCTCAGCACGGTCTTGTCGCCGTCGGTGATCAGCGGCTGCTGCGCGGTGGCGGCTATCACGGCGGTGTCGCCGGCCGCGGGCACCCTGAGCGCGTCCCAGTTGCTCGCGTTCGACCACTCGGTGGAGACCGCGCCCGTCCACGTGACGTAGGTGGGGGAGGGCTGCACCTGGAACGAATTGCTGGTGCCGCTCTCCGTCCCTCCCTTGCGCGTGGCCGTCAGCGTGAACGTCCCGGCGGTTCCCATGGTGATGCTGTGCGAGCTCAGCACGCCCGCCGTGAACGCGCCGGAGGTCGCCCCCAACGTGATCCCGCCGGCGGGCGTGGTGGTGAAGACCACCGTGTCGGCGAAGCTGGTGACGGTGTTGTCGTACTGG
>DASVVI010000688.1:0-5048 GCA_036386635.1 Longimicrobium sp. | reverse complement strand
GGCTTCCACCAGGAGCTGCGCGCGTACGTGGAGCGGTTCGGCGACCGCTGCGCCAACGAGCTGAAGCTGGAGACGCTCACGCACGGCGACGATCCGTCGTTCCTCGTGCGCCTGATCCGCACCTACGCGCGAGGCGGGGCGGTGCAGCAGGGCGGGCGCGAGGGGGAGATCCGCGCCGCGGCGGAGGCGCTGGCCCGCTCGCGGCTGAGCGGGGTGCGCAGGCGCGTCTTCTTTTCCGTGCTCGCGCAGGCGCGCCAGCGTGTGCGCGACCGCGAGAACCTGCGCTTCGAGCGGACGCGGGTCTTCGGGGCGGTGCGGCGCATCTTCCTGGGGATCGGCGCGCGGCTGGCGGAGGCAGGGCGGCTGGATACGCCGCGCGACGTGCTCTACCTGCGCGTGGACGAGATCTTTTCGCACCTGGACGGCACCGGCGTCACGGCCGAGCTGCGCCCGCTCGTCGCCCTGCGCCGCGCGGAGTTCGACGCCTACGAGCGCGCCCCCGCGCCGCCCGACCGCTTCGAAACGCTCGGCCCGCCCGCCGATTTCACCGCCGCGCACGTGCTCCCCGCCGCGCACGAGGGGGCGCTTAAGGGGATCGGCTGCTCGCCCGGCATCGTGCGCGCGCCCGTCCGCATTGTCCGCGACCCCGCGCACGCCGGCGACCTCGCGGGCCACATCCTCGTCGCCGAGCGCACCGATCCGGGGTGGACGCTGATCTTCCCCGCCGTCGAGGGGGTGCTCGTGCAGCGCGGCTCCCTTCTCAGCCACTCCGCCATCGTGGCGCGCGAGCTGGGGCTCCCCTGCATCGTCTCCATCCCCGGCCTGATGGAGGTGCTGCGCGATGGCGAGGTGGTGGAGATGGATGGGGCGGCGGGGACGCTGCGGAGGGTGGAGGTAGAGGGGTGAGGCGCGCTGTCCAAGAGCGAATGAATTCGCCGCTGGAAACACGCGAAGTCCGCCTGCGCGGACTCTCTCCGGCGTCGATCCCCACCTTATGTCATCCTGAGGGAGCCGCGTCGCCGAAAGTCGGGGCGTACTCTAGACTCTCGCGGCGACCGAAGGATCTAGCCGGCGTTGGGCCGGGTCTCGCGCCTCGCGGCCGGCGTCTGCGCACGCACAGTAGATCCTTCGCTACGCGCCAAACATTGGCGCGCGGGCGGGGCCGGAGAGGCGCGTCGCTCAGGATGACAAAGTGTAGTCCGCGCAGGCGGACTTCGTGTAGTTCCAGCGGCGAATTTATTCGCTCATGGTTGGGCGGGACTACGCGCGCGGTGTGCCCATGAGCGGGTCGATCGAGCACCGCGCGTCGTTCGGGTTCATCCGTTACGCGAGCGTGTGGGAGGACGCTGACGTGCTGTGCGAGGCGCTGGCGCCCAGGGCGCGTGGCGGACGGCTGCTGTCGATCACGTCGGCGGGGGACAATGCGCTGGCGCTGCTCACGCTCGATCCGGCCGAGGTGGTGGCGGCGGACCTGAGCGCGCCGCAGCTCGCGTGCGTGGAGCTGCGGATGGCGGCTTTCAGGCGGCTGGAATATGCCGAGCTGCTCGCGTTTCTCGGAGTGGCGGAGGATGGCCGGCGCGCGGAGACGTATCGCGGCCTGCGCGGCGAGCTTTCAGATGGGGCGCGGGGGTTCTGGGATGCGCACGAGGAGGTCGTGGCGGGCGGGATCATCCACGCGGGGCGGTTCGAGCGCTACCTGCGCACCTTTCGCACGCGGATACTGCCGCTGGTGCATCCTCGCAAGCGCATCGAGCGGCTGAGGGAGCGCAGGACGCCCGCGGAGCAGGCCGCGTTCTACGCGCGCGAGTGGGACACGTGGCGCTGGCGGCTGCTCTTTCGCCTCTTCTTCAGCCGCGCGGTGATGGGGCGGATGGGGCGCGACCCCGCCTTCTTCACGCACGTCGAAGGAACGGTGGGCGACCGGATCCTGGCGCGCACCCGCCGCGCGCTCACCGAGCTTCCGGCGCACTCCAATCCGTACCTCGCCTACATCATGACGGGGAACTACCCGGCGGAGGCGCTCCCGCGCTACCTGCGGCCGGAGTGGTTCGCCGCCATCCGCGGCCGGCTCGATCGGGTCACGCTCGTGCAGGGCGCCATCGAGACGGCGGGCGACGGGCCGTTCGACGGCTACAACCTGTCCGACATCTTCGAGTACATGCCCCCCGCCGAGCACGAGCGCTGCTACGCCGCGCTCGTCGAACGGGCGGCGCGGGGTGCGCGGCTCGTCTACTGGAACATGCTCGCGCCTCGCTCGCGGCCGGAGGCCCTCGCCGGGCGCGTGCACCCGCTGCGCGACGAGGCGGATGCGCTGCACGCGCGCGACCTGGCCTGGTTCTACGGCGCGCTGCACGTGGACGAGGTGGCGTGAACGCGGCCTGGCTCCCGCCATTCGGGACCCTCGCCGGCGAGGCGGCGCGTGCGGCGATCGTGTCGGCGGCGCTCCTCGTGCTCTTCGTGGCGAGCGAGCTGTGGCGGCGCCGTTGGAACCCGCCCACGGAGTGGACGCGCAAGCTGGTGCACTTCGGAAGCGGCGTGGTGGCGGCGAGCTTCCCCTGGATGTTCTCGTCGCACTGGACGGTGCTGGCGCTGGGCGCGTCGTTCGCCGTCATCATCCTGGCGACGCGGCGGCTGGGGCTGCTGGGGAGCGTGCACGCGGTGGAGCGACGTTCGGAGGGTGGCCTGTACTACCCGCTCGCCATCTATCTCCTCTTCGTGCTGGGTGCCGGCCGGCCGATCTTCTACCTGATCTCGCTGCTGGTGCTGATGGTGTCCGACACCGTCGCCGCGCTGCTGGGGACCGAGTACGGGCGTCGGATCTACGCGGTCGAGCGCGACCATCGCAGCCTGGAGGGTTCGGGGGCCTTCCTCCTCTCCACCTTTTTCGCCGTCCACCTCCCGCTCCTCCTGCTGACCGATACTCCGCGCGCGGCCACCGTGCTCGTCGCCGCGCAGATCGCGCTCACGGTCACCATCCTGGAGGGGATCAGCGTGGGCGGGAGCGACAACCTGGTCACGCCGCTCGCCACCTACTTCATGCTGACGGGGATGACGCGGATTCCCGCGTACATCCTGGCGGGGCAGCTCGCGGTGCAGCTCGTGGTGACGGTGCTGGTGCTGCTGCTGGCGTGGAAGTACCGCTTCGTCGCCATGAGCACGGCGATGGGGCTGGCGCTGGTGGTGTACGGGGCATACGCCCTCGGAGGCGCGGCGTGGACGGTGGCGCCGGCGCTGGCGGTGCTGATCTTCGTCATCTACTACGCCGTCGCGCGCCGCGTCGCGCCTGATGCGCCCTCCGGGTACCAGGTACGCGGGCTGTTCTACGTGGCCATCGTGCCGACGATGCTCTTCTTCCTCGACTACGCCTTCGAGCACACCGTCGTCGCGCCGATCGAGGACCCGCTGTACGTGCCCTTTGTCGGGGCCGCGGCGGCGCAGCTGATGATCGTCTTCTTTGCGCACCTCCAGGACGTGCCTCGCCGCCGCCGGCGCCGCCTCTTCTGGCTGCGGGCGGGGAGCGCGCTGCTCGGATTCCTGGTGGTAGTGCCCGTGGGCCTGGCGCTGAGCGCGACCGGCGCGACGATGTGGGGGCTGCTCTGCGCGGCGGCTGTCTGCGCGGTGTCGCTCGCGCTCTACTTCACCGTCGGGCGCCTTCCCGCGTGGCCCCGCGTGCCGCCCTGGGGCCTTCGCCTGCAGATGCTCAGCACCGCCGCTGCCACCGCGCTGATGGTGCCCGTTCACCTGTGGCGGATCGGCGCGGTGTGATGCGGCGGTTCGTCTGGATGGCCGCGCTCCTCCTCCTCGCGGCGAGCCCGGCACGGGCGCAGGAGTCCGGGTGCATGGCGCGGCACCTGCGCGAGGCGGTGCGGCTGAACAGGGAGCGGATGCCGCTGTACTCGGAGCTGACGGGTGGCCGGTCGCGCGCGATCTCGCGGCGGCTGATCTGGGCGGAGCGGTTCTCGATGCCGGTCGCATGGTACGTGGACTGGCGGGCGCGCAGGTTTCAGCGGCTCGGCATCCCCGTCGTGTGCGCCGACTTCGAGCCGATGGACCGCACCCCCGCCTTCCGCCCGCGCATCGAAGACCCGCCGCCCCTCTCCGCCTTCGCCCCCGCGGACACGAGGCGAATCACGCGGGCGGTGAAGCGCGCGTACCGTGCGGGCGGGTTCGCGGGGGCGGGCGCGGTGCTGGAGGGGGAGATCGACGCCCTCTCGCGTGTGCCGGGCTTCAACTGCATGACGCGGCACCTGCTTGAATCGGCGCTGCGCATCACCAACGGCGCCCGGCGCCACGCCGCGGACGCGGAGGCGCGGGGCGTCGCATCGCCGGCCCGGCTGTCGCGCGCACTCCTCTCGATGCACCTCACCACCCTCGGCGAGGCCGCACGCCTCGATCGCCGCGCCGCCCCCCTCCAGGCCGAGGGCGTCCCCATCATCTGCCACGACGTCCCGCCGATCCCGCCGGATGCGCCGGATGCGCCGGGTTGGGCCCCACCTCCATCGCCGCCACCGGGCGACTGAAGTCGCGGCTACAACAGCGCAAAGTCCGCCTTCGCGGACTCCGGGTCGAGTTCCGCGTTTCTTGAGCCGGCTTCAGCCGCCTTCGCGTAGTTCCAGCCGGGGGCTTCAGCCCCCGGCGCCGCCGCGTCTTACCCCTTCACCGGCGCGCCGATGGACCAGGCGTGGCCAAACGGGTCGCGGAGCTGGCCGTAGCGGTCGCCCCAGAACTGGTCGGCGAGCGGCATGGTCACCTCCGCCCCGGCCTCGACGGCGCGGGTCCAGAGCGCGTCGGGGCCGTCCGTCTGGATGTGCAGGGTCACGCCGGCCGGCGAGGGGGCGTCGACCTGGCCGTGGTACTCCGGGAAGTCGTCGGACAGCATGACGGAGCCGCCGTTGATCCGCAGGTGGGCGTGGATGATGCGCACGCCGTCCTCGGCCATGTTGGGCTCCATGGCCAGCTCGGCCCCGAACGCGCGGGCGTACCAGTCCACCGCCTGCCGCCCGCGCTGGCCGCTGACGGTCAGATAGGGCGTCACGCCCGTGACGGGG
>DASVVI010000687.1:0-3200 GCA_036386635.1 Longimicrobium sp. | reverse complement strand
AGGACGGCATCCTGATCGAGGGGCGCGGCTCGTACTCCATCGACCAGCAGCGCTACAACGCGCAGTTCGGCGGGCAGACCTTCCACGAGATCAGGAACGGCAAGGTCGGCGGGATGCTCAAGGACGTGGCGTACCAGATGAGGACCCCCGAGTTCTGGAACGCGGTGGACGGCATCGGCGGGCGGAGCAGCTACTTCGTGGGCGGCTCCTTCAACGACGGCAAGGGGCAGCCGTCGCAGTCCAACGCCGTCTCGCACGGGTGCCCCCCGGTGCGCGTGCGCAAGATCAACGTCATCAACACGGGCCGCCGCGGGTAGACTGCCCCGGCGGGACCCTTGCGCGGCGGCGCGTGTACCGATGCCGCGCGGGGTTAATCGTGCCGCTGGCAACGCGTTGTGAGCACCGGGCCTACCGCCGCGCGCCGCCGTCGCAGGTTGACGGGGGAGCGCGGCGGGGGTTAGTTTTGCAACTTCTCGCGCGACAATCGCTTCCATGGTTACCGGCGTTTCCTCCAACCCCCCTCCGGGAGTCCGTACTCTCCGATGTTTCAGACGCTAAGAGCCCGTGTGGCGCTCATCCTGCTGGCCATCGCGGCCAGCTCGTTCTTCCTGTACCGCAACTACTTGCGGGAGGACACGACCGGCAAGCGCATCGGGCAGATTGTCACCCTCGGCCTGGACCTCCAGGGCGGGAGCCACTACGCCCTGGAGCTGGATGATTCCCGCGCCAAGCTCGCTCCGTCGGAGCGCGCGGACGCCGTGGAGCGTGCGCTGAAGGTGGTTCGCATGCGCGTCGACGAGCTGGGCACCACCGAGCCGGTGGTGCAGAAGGCCGGCAACGACCGCATCATCGTGGAGCTTCCGGGCCTCCAGGACCAGAGCCGCGCCAAGGAAGTCCTCCAGAAGACCGCGTTCCTGGAGTTCCAGATCGTCCGGCCGCTCACCGAGCTGCAGGGCGCCCTGCCGCGCCTGGACGCCGCGGTCGCCCGCGCGTTCCCCGACGCGTCGAAGCCAGGCGCCGCCGAGGCCCCCGCCAACCCGGTGGGCGGGATCCTGCAGACGGCGCCCAAGGCGGACAGCGCCCGCCCCGACAGCGCAGGCGACAGCACGGCGGTCGCCGCGAACGCCGCCGGAGCCAAGGGCGACAAGCCCGACGCCGCGGCCGCGGGAACCCCGCTCAGCTCCAAGCTGGCCCCGGGCGAGCCCGGCGCGCTGGCGGTGAAGACGTCGGACACGGCGCAGGTCGCCCGCTGGCTGCGCCACCCCGAGGTGCAGCGCGCGCTGCCGCGCGGCACCACGATGCTGTGGGCCGTTCCGGAGGCGGAGGAGAACCCGGAGTTCCGCACGCTCTGGTTCGTGGACAACGCGGCGATCATGACCGGCGAGAACCTGCAGAACGCGCAGGCGCAGGGCGACCAGTTCGGCCGCCCGGTGGTGAGCTTCGAGCTGAGCCGCGCGGCGGGCCGCAAGTTCGAGAAGGCGACCGGCGCGCACATCAACGAGCAGATGGCGATCGTGCTGGACGACCGCGTCTACACGGCGCCCAGCATCCGCGGCCAGATCGGCTCGCACGGGCAGATCGACATGGGGAGCGCCAAACTGGAGGACGCCTCCGAGCTCGCGCTGGTGCTCCGCGCCGGCGCCCTTCCGGTGCCGCTGCGCATCGTGGAAGAGCGCAGCGTGGGCCCCTCGCTCGGCGCCGACTCCATCAACCACGGGATCATCGCCGGCATCGTGGGGATCGTGGCGGTGGTGCTCATCATGGTGGGCGTGTACAAGCGCTCCGGCTTCCTCTCGGTGGTGGCGCTCGCCATCTACGTTCTCCTTACCCTGGGGATGCTCGCCGCGCTGGACGCCACGCTGACCTTCCCCGGGATCGCGGGCCTGATCCTCTCGGTGGGGATGGCGGTGGACGCCAACGTGCTGATCTTCGAGCGCATCCGCGAGGAGCTGGACGCGGGGCGCAACACCAAGATGGCGATCAACGAAGGGTTCCACCACGCGCTGCGGGCGATCATCGACTCGGCCGTGACCACCCTGATCACCTCGGCAATCCTGTTCTACACCGGCACCGGCCCCATCCGCGGGTTCGCGGTGACGCTGGCGCTCGGCGTGGTGGCCTCGATGTTCACCGCGATCTTCACCACGCGGACGCTGATGATGCTCGACCTCGGGCGTCAGTCGGCGGCTACGCAGAAGCTTTCGATCTAAGGGGAGCGAAGACGATGCGATTCTTCCAGAACGCCAGCTACCCCTTCCTTGAGTGGCGGAAGCGTGCGTACATCGCCACGGCACTGATGCTCCTGGTGGGGATCGGCGCCATGGCCGCGCACACCGCGGCCGGGCGCGCGTGGCTCAACTACGGGATCGACTTCACGGGCGGCACGGTTGTGCAGGTGCGGTTCAAGCAGGCCGCGCACGCGGAGGACGTGCGCGCGGCGGCCGTGGCGGCCGGCCACGGCGACTGGGAGATCACCCAGTTCGGCGGCGCCAACGAGTTCGAGATCCGCACCCCGTCGCGCTCCTTTTCGCAGGAAGCCGGGCGTGACGCGCAGAGCCGGGTGAAGCAGGCGATGGGTGCCCGCTTCGGCGCGCAGAACGTGACCATCGCGCGCACCGAGGCGGTGGGCCCGCGCGCCGGCGCCGAGCTGCAGAGGAACGCGCTCTGGGCGATCCTCCTGTCGTTCGCGGTCACCCTGATCTACCTGTGGATCCGCTTCGAGTGGCGCTTCAGCCTCGCGGCGATCATCGCCACGGCGCACGACATCGTCATCACCCTCGGCTTCCTGGCGCTCACCCGCACGGAGGTGTCGCTGGGGACGGTGGCGGCCGTGCTGACGGTGGTGGGCTACTCGATGCACGACACGATCATCGTGTTCGACCGCGTCCGCGAGGATCTGCAGAAGCCCCGCGGCGGCCGCACGTTCATCGCCATCCTGGACAAGGCGATCAACGAGACGCTCCCGCGCACCATCCTTACGGTGGGCACGGTGCTGGCGACGCTGCTGGCGCTCCTCTTCTTCGGCGGCCCGGTGATCTACCCGTTCGCGCTGGTGATGGTGGTGGGGATCTCGATCGGTACCTTCTCGTCGGTCTTCGTCGCGTCGCCCGTGCTGTACGAGATTCAGCGCCGCTGGCCTCGCAAGGAGCCGAAGCGCGAGCAGGCGGCCCAGTCCACCTCGCGCAGCCGGGAAGCGGCGG
>DASVVI010000686.1:0-3716 GCA_036386635.1 Longimicrobium sp. | reverse complement strand
CCCTTCCGCGTGCGCCGCCTTCAGGATCGCGGATGCCAGCGTGGGCTCGATGCCGTAGCGGCGAGCGTACTCGTCGGCCTGGCGCTCCGCCGCCTTGGCGGCCTGCGCGGACTCCAGCACGGCGCGCGAGGCGAGGAGCGCTTCCCAGGCGATGGCGCGCGCCTTTGGGTTGGCGGCCACGAAGACGATGGCGGCGATCAGCAGCCACGACCAGAGCACGCGCGAACGCCGCGCGGGGCCGCGCCTGGCGGTGGCGCCGCGACGCTTGCGGGGCGCGGACTTCTTCTTAGATGTTGGCTTGACGGGGGAACGGCGGGGCACTGGGGGCTCTCCGGGTTGTGCGGGGGAGCCACCAATGTAATCGGTACAGCCTGCCGCGTCACGGTTTGCGTCGGCTAGGCCGGCGCGGAGAAGACGCGTGGGGCGAGGCAGCGGGTGGTGGAGGCGCCCGGCTGCAGGACGAGGAAGTCGATCACCAGCACCACGCCCGTGGTGAGCTCGGCGTTGGAGAGGGCGCAGCGGAGGGCGCCGTAGCCGGCCACCGAGCCGTGGAGCTGCACCTCGCCGCCCGTCACCGTCACGCGCACGCGGCCGGGACCCAGCGAGGGCTCGGCGGCCAGGCGCCCCTCCACTTCGCGGCGGATGCGCACGTCCTCGGCGGCGAGGCGGGCGACGTCCTGCGGCGTCGGGCCGGGATCGCCGCCGCCGAAGAGGCTGCATCCGGCCATCAGCGGCACCAGCGCCATCCCCATCCAGCTCCTGTTCGGTCGGCTCACGCCTGTCGCTCCGTGTAGCGGGAAACCCATCGCCCCCATGCGCCGTTAAGGTACGGGCGCCGCGTGGCACGATAAGCTCCGCGCGGGTCGCAAGGGAAGGGCCATGCGCCGTTCCCCTCGCCACGCTACCTTGTACGGGCCATGCGCGACTACTTCCGGATCACCCGCAAGCACAGCTACTCGCTGCTCTTCGTACTCCCCCTCCTGGTGCTGTACGAGGTGGGGGCGTGGAGCATCGCCGGGCCCACCTCGGGGATGAGGAACGGGGCCGACGTCCTGCTGCGCGCCGCCCTCTCCGCGGGCGGGGTGCAGGGGACGATGGGGTTCGCGGCCGTCATCCTGGTGGTGGGCGCGGCGCTGATCGCGCTGGAGCGGCGGAGGGAGCGGGTGCCGCTGCGCGCGCCCGTTTTCGCGGGGATGCTGGCGGAGAGCGCGGGGTACGCGCTCCTCTTCGGCGCGGTGGTGGGGACGCTTACGCAGTGGATGCTGGGCGGCGTGCGCATGGCGGCCGACGGCGGGGTGGACACGCTCCCGCTGCGCGACCAGGTGGTCCTCTCGCTGGGCGCGGGGCTGTACGAGGAGCTCCTCTTCCGCGTGCTGCTGGTGGGCGGGCTGGCGCTGCTCTTCGCCGGCATCGGGATGCGGAAAAAGAACGCGGGGATCGCGGCGGCGCTGCTGGCGGCCTTCCTCTTCTCGGCGTTCCACTACATCGGCCCCTACGCATACCCGCTGGAGCTGCAGAGCTTCGTCTTCCGCTTCGTGGCGGGGCTGGCGTTCAGCGCGCTCTTTCTGCTGCGCGGCTTCGGGATCGCGGCGTGGACGCACGCGCTGTACGACGTGTTCCTGGTGGTGCTGCGCGACAGCTGACCGCGCCTTATGTTTCGCGCCCGGTGAAACCCCGCGCACCCGGTGAGGGTACATGCGATCTCACCACGACTTTCGACTGATTTCTGGAGGTACTACGATGCGCTCTTCCGTTGTCCGGCTCCTGGCGCTTTCCACCCTCTTCGCCACGGCGGCGTGCGATGGCGGCGGCACGGGCGGCACCCGCCTCACCCCCGCCGAGGTCTCCGGGGTCTACCGCGTCTGCATGCTGCGCTTCGTACCCGACAACTCGGCCTTTCCGGCGGCCAACCTGCTGGAGCGCGTCGTCCACACCACGCCGCCGGCCGGCAAGCCGGAGCCGACCGTCACGCTGAGCCCCGACGGCGCCTTCCAGCTCAGCTACACGCGCCGGAGCGACTCCTTCACGCGCGAGCTCGTGGGCGCCATCGAGTACAGGAGCGACGGGGTGGGGCTGCGCTTCTACAACGACGCGGACAACCCGAACGCGGTGGCGGCGGAGCTTCTCCTTCCGCAGCAGGCGATGCTCACCTACCAGGCGGCCATCCGGCGCCTCAGCACGACCAGCGCGCGCTCGTACTCCGTCACGCGGCGGGACTACGCGCGGGCGGCCGGGGTGGACGAGGCCGGCTTCGCGGCGACCATCCCTGGGCACCTGGAGGCGACGCTGCAGGATGGCACCTGCACCTGACGCCGCGCCGAGCAGGGCGCCGCTTCAGGGGGTCCGGCCCGCTCGGCCGGACCCTCGCCGTTCCAAAAGACCCGACGATCACTTCATGGCTCGCACCGTCAGATCCTGGATCTTCGCCGCCCTGGCCGCGGCGTCCCTCGCGCCGGCGCCGGCGCGCGCCCAGGCCCCGGCCGAGGGGTGGAACGGCGCGCGCGCGCTGGAGCTGATCGCCCGCGCGCGCGATCGGCGCTCGCAGGCGCTGGCGGACACGGGGCTGCTGGACTACCAGGCGGACGCGCGCGGCTTCATCTACTTCTACCTGGACCGCCCGGGCTCCACCGAGCGCTCGCTGGTGAAGACGGACCAGGTGGCGCTGGACGTCCTGTGGAAAGCGCCCAACATGGCGAAGCAGCGGATCATCGGGCTGCGGGACGTGAAGAACCTTCCCACCAACATCCGCTACCACGAAGACCACCTCACCGTGGTGCAGGACAACTTCGGCGACCTGATCCGCTACGGCGACGGCGACGAGGTGCGCGACGTGCTCCACCCCGCCGCGGTCGCGGGACCGGGGACCTACGACTACCGTCTGGAGGACTCGCTCTCCATCCGCGTGCCCGGGTCGCCGGAGCCGGTGCGCGTGTACGAGGTGCAGGTGCGCCCCAAGGACGCCAGCCGCCCGGCGATGATCGGCTCGGTGTTCGTGGACCGGCGCGGGGGCGACATCGTGCGCATGTCGTTCACCTTCACCTCGGCCGCGTACGTGGACCGGCAGCTGGACTACATCAACGCGTCGCTTGAGAACGCGCTGTACAAGGGACGCTTCTGGCTCCCGCACCGGCAGCAGGTGGAGCTGCGGCGCCAGATCCCGGAGCTGGGCTTTCCCGTGGGCGGCATGATCCGCGGGACGATGCGCATCTCCAACTACCGCTTCAACCAGGGGCTCTCCCCCGCCCTCTTCGCCGGCCCCAAGGTGGTGTCGGTGCCCGATGCGCAGCGCCGCGGCTTCGGCTTCGATCAGCCGATCGACGCGGAGCTGCACGAGGAGGGAATCGGCCCCACCACCGAGCTGGGCGACGTGCGTCGGCAGGCCGCGGAGCTGATCCGCGGGCGGATGATGAGCGGGCTTCCCTCGGTGCGGCTGAACGTGCCCGCCGCATCGTCCGTCCTGCGCTACAACCGCGCGGAGGGCGCGGTGGTCGGCTTCGGCACACGCATCCACCCGCGCGAGCCGCTGACGCTGGAGGCGCGCGGCGGATGGGCGTTCGGGCCGATGCACCCCACGCTCGAAGGTGCGGCCACGGTCACGCACCCCGGCTACCGCATGGGCGCGCGCGCCGACGTGTACGAGCCGCGCGACGTGGGCGTGGGCCCCGTGATCTCGGGCGCCATGAACACGCTGACCTCGCTGGTGGCGGGGCGCGACT
>DASVVI010000685.1:0-4503 GCA_036386635.1 Longimicrobium sp. | reverse complement strand
CGAGGACTACCCGACGCGGGACGACGTCAACTTCATGCGCCACACGATGGCCTACAAGGTCCCGGACGCGGACGGCAAGGTGCACTTCGGCTCCGACGTGCGCCTGGACTACAAGCCGGTCGTGCAGACCCGCTACGAGCCCATGGAACGGAAGTACTAGAGATGACCGTCGTCGAGGAGCGCCCAGCCTCCGAGCACTCCCCGGTCGCTGACCACCAGCGGCTCGTCAACGTCAAGATCCGCCGGTACGACCCCGAGGTCGCCCCGGACGCCAACTGGCAGGTCTTCCAGGTGCCGGTGGAGAAGGGCGACCGCGTCATCGACGCGCTCCACCAGATCAAGGGCTACCAGGACGGCTCGCTGACGTTCCGCCGCTCCTGCGCGCACGGCGTCTGCGGGTCGGACGCCATGCGCATCAACGGCGTCAACCGCCTGGCGTGCAAGGTGCTGATCCGCGACGTGGGCGCAAAGGTGACAGTGGAGCCGATCATGGGGTTCCGCGTGAAAAAGGACCTGGTGGTGGACATGGAGCCCTTTTTCGCGCAGTACCGCTCCGTGCTCCCGTACTTCATCAACGACGGCCGCACCAGCGAGCGCGAGCGCCTGCAGTCGTTGGACGACCGCGAGAAGTTCGACGACACCACCAAGTGCATCCTGTGCGCGGCGTGCACCACGAGCTGCCCGTCGTTCTGGGCCAACGAGAACTTCGTGGGCCCGGCGGCCATCGTGAACGCGCACCGCTTCATCTTCGACTCGCGCGACACGGCGGCGGGGGAGCGGCTCAGCATCCTGAACGACCGCGAGGGCGTCTGGCGCTGCCGCACCATCTTCAACTGCACCGAAGCCTGCCCCCGCGAGATCCGCATCACCAAGGCGATCGGCGAGGTGAAGAAAGCGATCCTGTACGGCACGGCGCGGGTGTAGGGCAGGCCCCCTCCCCCGCTCGTCACCTCGCTGCCCCCTCTCCCAGAACTACCTGGGGGAGGGGGCTTCGCATGTAAAACCCTCGAGCGCCGTTCCGCCATCCGGCGACGAAACGGCTCGGTCGTACGCGCGGGTGGCCGATTGGGCGAGCCACGCTTGAGCGCGGCGCGAGGAGCCGCGACAGTTGGCGCACCCCGCCGTCTCTTTCCGCGCACCCGATTCGAGCGATGATGAAGCTTCCCGGCCGTCTCCTGATCCCTCTGCTCCTCGCTGCTTCCCCAGCCGCCGCGCAATCGATCCCCGCCGGGTCCTGGCTGTTCACGCTTCGCCCGGCCGGGGGCGGCGAGCTGGTGGTGAGGCTCGCGGTGGAGCCGGCGGGCGCGGGAGGCTGGCAGGCGTTCTCGCGCCCGGGCGCGGCGGGCGAGCTGGCGGGGTGGCCCCGCGCGACCCTGGGGCGCCTCCTGGGCAAGCTCCCGCCGCGCGGCGCCCTCGTCCGGGTGGAGAATGGCACCGCCACCGCGCGCGACGGCCAGGTGATGGTGACGGGGCGCATGTTCTCGTTCGGCCTGGGGGAGCGGACCCTTTCCGGCGTGCTGGCGGACGGGCGCATGCGCGGCGAGCTGCGGCGCACCACCGGTGCGCCGGCCGGGACGTTCGAGGCCGTCCCCGCGACCGACGTGCGCCCGGTGCGCGACTACCGCGCGCTCGCCGCGCGCATGCGCGACTCCGTGGCTGCCCGCATCTACGATCCGGCGCTGCTCGGCCGGCCCGAGTGGCGCTCCTTCTTCCGCGAGCTGGACGCGCGCTTCGCGTCGGTGCCGGACGACGTGCACGCCATGGCGGTGTTCTACGCGCTCACGCCCCGGCTGCGCATGTCTCACCTGGAGCTGTTCCGCGACCCGGTCCGCGCCGCCGCCCCGCTCGACTCGCTCCTGGCCGACGACCCCAACCCCGGCGCGCTGGTCGGTCTCTCCTTTCCCGCGCCCGGGGTGGCGCGGCTCCGTGTGGCGAGGTGGTCCGGGGTGACGGCCGCGGTGGACCGGGCGTTCGTGCGCATCGACTCGGCCGCCCCACACACGTTGATCCTCGACATCCGCGGCAATCCGGGTGGCGACGTGAGCTCCATGTCTCCCGTGACGCACCTGGTGCGTGACAGCGTGCAGGCGGGAGTGTTCCTGGGGCCGGGCTGGTACCGCACCCATCGCGCGCCGCCCACGCCCGCCGAGCTCGCCGCCATCCCCGTCCTCGCGGATGGCGGCGCCAGGACGGTGATCCACGGCGTGCGCCGGCACGGGGCGTTGCGGGGCGTGGTGCCACCGCGGGCGCCGTACTTCGGCGGCCGCGTGTTCCTGCTGGTGGACGGAAGATCCGGGAGCGCCTCCGAGCCCCTCGCGCACCTCCTGAAGACGACCGGACTCGCGACCCTGGTGGGAGAGCGGACGGCGGGCGGCATGCTCTCCGCGCCCCCGCACGCCGTCGGCGACGGGTGGATGATGATCTTTCCCGAGGCGGACTACTTCGCCGCCGACGGGACGCGGCTGGAGGGGAACGGGGTGAGGCCGCACGTGGCGGTTGCTTCGGACCGCGCCCTCGCCACCGTCGCGGAGCGCATCCGCGCGGAGCAGCCGTACGCGGGGGCCCTGCTCCTGGGCGCGGCGCACCAGGAGGCGAACCGGCTCCCCGAGGCGGAGCGGTGGTTCGGTGAAGCGGTGCGGCTCGCACCGGACAGCATGGCTCCGCTGCGCGGCCTCGCCGCCGTGCACGCGGCGGGAAAACGGTGGGACGCGGCCTTCGCGGCGCTGGACCGGCTGCTCGCGCGCGACTCCGGCGACGCCTTCGCGCTCTACAATACGGGGCGGGTGGCCGCGCTCTCCGGCCTCCGTCTCGAGAGCGGCGAACGAGCCCTGCGCGCCTACATCGCCCGCCCGCATCGCGCCGATCTCCCTTCCCACGCCGCCGCGCACTGGCGCCTGGGGATGATCCTGGAGGCCCGCGGCGACTTCGCGGGGGCGCGGCGCGAGTACGGGTCGGCACTCCGCCTGGAGCCGCAGCACGCCGAGGCGCAGGCCGCCCTGCGCGCGCTGAACGACCGCGCGCCTTGAACGGCGGGGCTCACGCAGAGACACGGAGCAGCAGAGAGAACTGCGAACGACCTTCCTCTGTCTCCTCCCCTTTTTGTCATCCTGAAGGAGCCGCCGCTCTGACCCATGTGCCCACGCCAAAGCCTGGCGGCGACTGAAGGATCTAGCCGGCGAAGCAAGAGGACGGCGTGTGACCACGAGGCCCTCGGCACGCGCAGTAGATCCTTCGCTCCGCGCCATAGGCCGGGGAACGGGCGGGGCCTGAGAGGCGCGTCGCTCAGGATGACAGGATTTGTGTTCGGCGGCGCGCCATTCGAAGCCGGTTGCGGGCTACGGCGTGTGCACGGGGCACGGGCAGCCACGTGGGGCGGCCCCTACGGGATTGGTGCGCGTGGCGCGGGTCGGTGCAGCGGCGAGGGCGGGCAGACACGCAGGTCTGCCCCTACCGGTGCGGTGCGATGTGGCGGTCGTCGAGGTGGGGGAGAGGGTGGGCGCGATGAATCGTGCCCTACGGGGGCGTTGGCGAGAGGCGCGGAGTTCTCCCCCTCGCCCGCCCTGCGCCCCCGCAGGCGGGGGAGGGGGCCGGGGGAGGGGGCACCCACAAACGCTCAGTTTCGGACGGGAATGGATATTGCGCGTCATTACGGTGGCGCCTCGGTACTCCTGCCGGAGCGCCGTACAACTTCATTTCCCATCCGGAGAGGGCGTATGCGGCTTCGTCTAGCGTACCTGATTCAGGCAGTATTCGCGGTGCTGGTGGCGGGAGCGCTCAGTTTCGGCGCGAGCCGGGCGATGGCGAGCAGCGAGGTTGCGCTGAAAACGTGCCCGGCCAAGGGGTACGACTACCCGTACTCGCCGTGCGCCACCGGCTGCCCGACCGGCCGCGGCTACTGCTCCGCGGGCGGCATCTGCCAGTGCGGGGACCTGCCCTGAACCTCGGTACGCAGCCTCGTGTTCCGGTAACCGCCGGGATGCGCTTCTATCCACCCCCCCGGAGGACGTATGAAGATTCGACTGGCGTACCTGGTCCAGGCGGTGTTCGCGATGCTGGTTGCGGTGGGGCTCAGCTTCGGCGCGAGCCGGGCGATGGCGAGCGAGCAGGCGGCGGTGATGGCGTCGTGCCCCGCCGAGGGGTACGACTACTACTACGCCCCCTGCGCCAACGCCTGTCCGAAGCGACAGGGATACTGTTCGTATGACGGCTTCTGCCGCTGCGGCAACATCCCCTGAGTACCGGCCGGCGTTCCGGCAGTGGTCCGAGCGCCACCCACACCGAAACTTTGGAGGACGCATGAAGCTTCGTCTGACGTACCTGGTGCAGGCAGTGTTCGCGCTGCTGGTCGCGGTGGGGCTCAGCTTCGGCGCGAGCCGCGCGATGGCGAGCGAGCAGCCGGCGGCGCTGGTGTCGTGCCCAGCTGAGGGGTACGACTACTACTACTACCCGTGCGCCTACAGATGCCCCGGCGGGCAGGGGTACTGTTCCTACAGCGGCCAGTGC
>DASVVI010000684.1:0-4856 GCA_036386635.1 Longimicrobium sp. | reverse complement strand
ACGCTGCCGGAGCAGTCCGCCCCGCCGCGAACCCTGCGCGCCTACTGGCACGTCTTCGCCGCCTTCACCTTTGCCTGGCTGATGATCCTCGGCTACGCGATCTCCCTCGCCCGTCGCTTCCGCAGCCTGGAGCAGAAGGTGGATGCGATGGGTGGGGGCGAGTAACTCGCTGCGACAAAAGTACAAAGTCCCGCCTGCGCGAACTCGGGGGAGAGACGAGGTGTCTCTCCCTTTTTCGTGTGTTCAGGAGGGGTCAAACCCGTCGGGCCAAGGTGCGGCGCCGGGGCGGGCACGGGCAGCCACGCGGGGCTGCCCCTACGGGATTGGGGTGTACTTTGCAGGCAGCGGAGCGGGGCGGAGGAGGGCAGACACGCAGGTCTGCCCCTACAGATCCTGGTGCGAGGGGGCAGGGTGCGGAGCAGCCCGTGACACGGGCGTGATGAATCACGCCCCTACGGGATCGATGCAGCGCAGAGGGAGTTCTCCCCCTCACCCGCCCTGCGCCCCCGCAGGCGGGGGCGGGGGCCGGGGGGAGGGGGCCGGGTGCGTGGCGGAACATCTGGCGCACGGTACATTGGGCATCCCGGTGCGGCGCTTGCGTGCGCCGTGCGCGACTCGCCGCGTCACACCCGCGCGGGCGATGGTCCGACCAACACACGACGGAGGCACCCGATGCCGTTCAACCTTCCCGATCTGCCGTACGCGTACGATGCGCTCGAGCCGCACATCGACATGCAGACGATGCAGTTCCACCACGACAAGCACCACGCCACGTACGTCACCAACCTCAACGCCGCGCTGGAGAAGCACCCGGACTTCCACGCGGGCGACGACATCGAGGCGCTGCTCCGCCGCATCGACGACGTGCCGCAGGACATCCGCAACGCGGTGCGCAACAACGGCGGCGGCCACGCCAACCACTCGCTCTTCTGGCAGGTGATGGGCCCCAACGGCGGAGGCGAGCCCACCGGCCCCCTCGCCGATGCCGTGACGCAGGCGTTCGGCGGCTACGACCAGCTCAAGACCCGCATGATCGACGCGGGCAAGGGCCGCTTCGGGAGCGGGTGGTCGTGGCTGGTGGTGGACGACCAGGGCAAGCTCCAGGTGATCGACACCCTCAACCAGGACTCGCCGCTGATGCTGGGCTACACGCCGATCCTGGGCGTGGACGTTTGGGAGCACGCCTACTACCTGCAGTACCAGAACCGCCGCCCGGACTACCTGGAGGCATGGTTCAACACGATCAACTGGGAAGAGGTCACCCGCCGCTTCCAGCAGGCCAGCTCCGGCGGTCAGGGCTGAGGCTCCGGATGACGGCACCCCCGCCGCGGGTTCGGCGGGGGTGCTTTCGTTTCCCGGTGCAGGGAAGGGCGCGGTGTTGTAGATTGCGGGCCGGTCACGAGATCAACGATATGAAAGGCTGCTGATAGATGGCTCGTCTGTTCCGCAAGAAAGAAGAGGGAAAGAAGTCGCTCTGGGACCGCATCGTCGACGTCGCGCTGACGGACGTGACGGTACTGGTGAAGGGGATGGACGAGGGTTCGCTCGAAGGGCTGGAGGAGACGCTGATCGCGGCGGACTTCGGCGTGCCCTCCACCCTGCGCTTGGTGCGCGTGGTGGAGACGCTGGCCGAGCGCGGTATCGCGCGGACGCAGAACGACTTCCAGCGCGGCGTGCGCGAGGAGATCGTCGCCATATTGTCAACCGGGCGCTCGGACACGGCGCTGCGCTTCAACTACGACGAGGGCCCCACCGTCTTCCTGATCGCCGGCGTGAACGGGGTGGGGAAGACGACGACCATCGCGAAGCTGGCGCACCGCCTCACGAAGCAGGGGCGCAAGGTGCTGATCGCGGCGGGCGACACCTTTCGCGCGGGCGCCGTGGAGCAGCTCAAGCGCTGGGCGGACCGCGTGGGGTGCGACTTCGTGGGCTCGGAGGCGGGCCGTGATCCCGCCGCCGTGGCCTTCGACGCCATGGAGCGCGCCATCGCCAACGAGACGGACGTGGTGATCGTGGACACCGCCGGCCGCCTGCACACGCAGACCGACCGGATGCAGGAGCTGGAAAAGGTGCACCGCGTCATTGGGAAGAAGCTCCCCGGCGCGCCGCACGAGACGCTGATGGTGCTCGACTCCACCGTCGGCCAGAACGCCCTCGCGCAGATCCGCACCTTTGGCCAGATCCTCCCCCTCACCGGGATCGTCCTCACCAAGATGGACGGCACCGCGAAGGGCGGCATCGTCGTCGCCATCAAGGAAGAGTTTGACCTCCCCGTGAAGTTCATCGGCGTCGGCGAGGCGCTGGAGGATCTCGTCCCGTTCGAGATCGAAGCATTCGCGGAGGAAGTGCTGACGATGTAGGAACGGAAGTGCGTGAGTGCGTTAGTGCGTTAGTGCGCTTGGGTACGGGGCACGGTGAGAGGGCAGGCCGGGCGGGATAAGCGCGCGGGTGCGTCGCAACACCCTTTTCTGTCATCCTGAGCGACGCGCCTCTCTGGCCTCGCCCCGGCTCCACACTCTGGCGCGTAGCGAAGGATCTACTGCGCGCATCGAGGGGACCGTGGGGCGCGACGGTCCTCCTGCCTCGCCGGCTAGATCCTTCGCTCGCCGCAGCAGTCTTCGGTGGCACGCCGGCGTCTGTGCAGGCGGCTCTCTCAGGATGACAAAAAGGGTGGACGGATATTCGCGTCACAACGCACTAACGCACTAACGCACTAACGCACCTCTTCTCCCGTGGTTCGCGGAAAACCGCCCAAACCCATCATCCTCCCCACCTCGCCCGAGGGCGCGGATCTTCCCGCGTACTCGGAGCTGGATCGCCCCATCCAGTTCCTCAAGGGTGTGGGGCCCAAGCGCGCGGACCTCCTCAAGAAGATGGGGCTCCTCAACGCGCGCGACCTCCTCTTCCACGTCCCGCATCGCTACGAAGACGCCAGCACGATCACCAAGATCAACGCGCTGGACCCGGGGATGGAGGCGACCATCATCGGGCGCGTGGTGTCCAAGGGCGTGCTCCCCACGCGCAGGGGGCTGCGCATCTTCCAGGCGGTGGTGCGCGACGCCAGCGGGCTCATCGAGTGCTCGTGGCCGGGGCAGCCGTTCCTGGACCGCGTCCTCAAGAAGGGCGACCTCCTCCTCCTCTCAGGCACCGTCCGCTTCTACCACGGGCGCCAGTTCCAGCCGCGCGAGTTCACCGTCATCGCCGCGGAGGGCGAGGAGTCGTCGGAGGAGACCGGCGCCATCTTCCCCGTCTACCCGGCGACGGAGGGGCTGACGCACCGCCAGGTCCGCAACCTGATCGCGGACAACCTGGACGGCATGCTGGAGTCCGCGAAGAGCGACGATCCGCTGGACGACGAGCTGCGCGAGGACGCCGGGGTCCTGCCGCTGTGGAAGGCACTCGACCAGATGCACCGCCCCACGACGCTCGCCGAGGCGGAGGAGGGGCGGAGGCGGCTCGCGTTCGAAGAGCTCTTCTTCCTCCAGATCCTGCACGCCCGCGTGCGCCGCGAGGCCACTATTGAGCGTCAGGGGATCGCCTTCGAGCGCAAGGATCACCTGGTGCGCCCCTTCCACAAGTCGCTTCCCTTTGCGCTGACCGGCGCGCAGAAGCGGGTGCTGAAGGAGATCGGCGACGACATGGCCGCGCCGCGCCGCATGAACCGCCTGCTGCAGGGCGACGTGGGGGCGGGGAAAACGGTGGTGGCGCTCTTCGCCATGCTTCGCGCGGCGGAGAACGGCTACCAGGCCGCGCTGATGGCGCCCACCGAGATCCTGGCTGAGCAGCACGCGCGCACCCTCGTCAAGCTCCTGGGCGACATCCCGGCCGGCGTCACGCTCCTCACCGGCCGCCTCAGCGCGAAGCAGTGGAAGGAGGCCGCCTACCGCATCGCCGTGGGCGACGCGGACCTGGTGGTGGGGACTCACGCGCTGATCCAGGAAGCGGTGGAGTTCCCCAAGCTGGGTCTGGTGGTGGTCGACGAGCAGCACCGGTTCGGCGTCAAGCAGCGCCTCGCCCTCACGGAGATGGGCACGCACGCGGACACGCTGGTGATGTCCGCCACGCCTATCCCGCGCTCGCTCGCGCTGACGCTGTACGGCGACCTCGACATCTCCGTGCTCGACGAGCGCCCGCCCAACCGCCGCCCCGTCCGCACCGCGCTGCGCAACGAGTCGGCGCGGCCCAAGGTGCTGGCCTTCGTGCGCGAGCAGGTGGAGCAGGGACGGCAGGCGTACTTCGTCTACCCGCTTGTGGACGAGTCCGAGAAGCTGGACCTCAAGTCCGCCACCGAGGAGTTCGAATCGCTGCGCGTCCTCTTCCCCGACTTCCGGCTGGCGCTGATCCACGGGCAGATGCCGGGCGAGGAAAAGGATCGCGTGATGCGCGCGTTCGGGGCGGGCGAGATCGACATCCTCGTATCCACCACCGTGATCGAGGTGGGGATCGACGTGGCGAACGCGACGGTGATGGTGGTGGAGCACGCCGAGCGCTTCGGCCTGTCGCAGCTCCACCAGCTTCGCGGGCGGGTGGGGCGCGGATCGGAGGAGAGCTTCTGCATCCTCCTCTCCGCCGGCGCCGAGCACCTCGAGCGCCTGCGCATCTTCGCCTCCACCGAGGACGGCTTCGCCATCGCCGAGGCCGACATGCGCCTGCGCGGCTACGGCGACCTCTTCGGCGCGCGCCAGTCCGGCATCCCCGCCTTCCGCTTCGCCGACCTGGAAAAGGATGCGGCGCTGCTCTCGAAAGCGCGCGGAGAGGCGCGCCGCATTGTAGATGAGGACCCGAACCTGGGCCGCCACCCGGCGCTCAAGAAGGCGCTGCACGCGCGCTACGGCGAGCGCGCGAAGCTGTTCGGC
>DASVVI010000683.1:0-7522 GCA_036386635.1 Longimicrobium sp. | reverse complement strand
CACGACCGCTTCCTCCTGGTCGGAGCGGACGAGCGGGCGACGGGTGTCTCCGGGTGCTCCATCGATTCGCTCTTCCACGCCCTCGCCGCCGCGGAAGGCGCAACCGGCGTCACGCTGCGCGACTCGACCCTCGTCTTCTATCGCGACGACGCGGGCGAGGTGCGCTCCGTTCCCCGCCCCGAGTTCCGGCAAATGGCCGCCGCGGGCGAGGTGGCCGAGGACACCGTCGTCTTCGACAACACCATCACCACCGCCGGCGACGTGCGCGCCGGCCGCTGGGAGACGCGCCTACGCGATGCTTGGCACGCCCGCGCCTTCCCCATCGGCGCCGCGCGCTGAAGGTGGCTACGCCGGGAGGCTCGGGGCTGCTTCCCTGATCCGGCGTACCCACTCGCCGCTGCCCTCCACCTTGAGCCGCTCGGCGGTGCCATCGCCGAGCTGAAGGAGGAGGTCGGTCGCGAACACCCCCGCGTACCGCCCGGTGCGGACGTCCGTGAGCTGGCGGAGCGGAATCGAAAGCTCGTCTCCGCCCCCGAGGCGGCACATCACCAGCCTGCGGTCGGTGAGGAACAGCCACCCGCGGTAACCGAGCTCATACCGGTCCGCCGGCCCGTCGTGGAGGATGCGCTCCCCCGCCTCCATCGCGATCTGCCAGTTGCCGCGCAGGAGCTGCCGGTTGACCGCACCGAGAGCCACCGGTGTGAGCAGCGTCAGCAGGAGCACGAGCGCGAGCACCCCACCGATCTGCCAATCGACCGTCCCTCCCGATGCCCACAGCACCGCCCCCGCGTAGACGATGAACAGCGGGATCGTGACGCCAAGGTGTGAGCGGACCGCGCGCAGCGGAGAAGACATAGAGAACGTCCGGTCGGATGGGAGAGGGCACCGCGCCCCCACACTACCCCTCTCCCCCACGACCGTCAACGAAATCGTCGCACGCACGAGACCGCTTCAGCGGTCTTCGTGTAGTTCCAGCCGGGGGCTTCAGCCCCCGGCGCCCCACCCCACGGTGCTACCCGACAAAAAAGCCCCGGACCAGCATCGGTCCGGGGCCTCTTCGCATCGCCATCGTGCTCGCCTACCGCACGCCCTTTGTGGACATGGGCTCGGGCCCGCGGCGCACCAGCTCTTCCATGCGGCCAACGAACGTGGCGTCGCCGGCGCGGCTCTCGCCAAAGAGCCCGTCGCTGTTGTCCTCGGCGTGGCGGGTGGGCGAGTACAGGTTGAGCCACAGGTCGAACCGCTCGCCCATGCGCAGCACCGCGTAGAAGTAGCGCCCGCGCTCGCTCCGGTCCAGGAGGAAGAGGTCGGCGAGCACGGCGACGATCGAAAACCAGAACATGCAGAAGCCCTTGACCCCATCCAGCAACAGCTTGATGTGGAAGAGGATCAGGTCCCGCACGAGGACGAGTGGGCCGACGTGCTTTTGAGGCTGCATGGTCGAAATCCCTGCTTACGGGTGGAGTAGCGGACGGGGTGCGTACGGAGGGGAGTACCTGGTGGTTTCACCGGGGCGCTCAGCAGTCGGCCGCGATGGCCGCCACGAGCGGAGTGGCGATGGGGAAGGCGACCAGGACCTCGGCGGCGCCGTTCTGCTGCACCGCCAGGAAAGCGGCGGAAGTCGCCGCCGTGCCGAGAAGCCCGCGAAGGAACCGCCCGCGCCGGTCGCAACGCCCGCCGTGCTCCGGGAGCGCCGCACCGAGCGCGGCGCCGAGCGATCCGCCCACCACCGCCCCCACGAGCATCCCATCCAGCCCCGGGTCTTCGCCGCCGGCGGTGCGGTAGGTGAGCTGGTACCCGGTGTAGCCGCCCGCGACCGCCAGCAACCCCATTCCCAGAAATGCGCTGCCACCGCGGCTCGCGATCCGTGCCGCGGGCGACGGACGCGTGGCCGTGGTGCTGTCCGCGAAGACAACGGGGGTGGCCGTGGCCAGGGCGGTCTCGCGCCGCTGGGCGGAGGCGGGGAGCGCCAGCGAGAGCAGCGCGGCGAGCGTGAGGATGGCTTTCATCGGCAAGGAGAGAGGGGTTACTGCCGCACGTCCACGATCAGGCGGTTCGGCGTCGGCACCACGAGAACGCGGTAAGGGTTGGGAGCTTGCACACCCATCACCAGTTCCACCTCGCCCTCGAAGTCGCAGATGATCTCCACCTCGCGCAGCACGGGCGTCGTGGCGACGATCTGGCGGTCGCGAACGGTCGCGTTCCCCCCGTTGTCGTGCGCCTGCGTGCCGCGGAGCCGCACCTTGAGCCACGCCTTGCCCGCGACCGGCACCGCCTCGCCCGAACCGCACGCGTGCACCGGCGAGTCGACGTACTCCACCTGGTACGTGGGCACGGGGCCGGTTCCGAAGTCGAGCACCAGCCGGTCGAACCCTGCGTTCCGCCCCACCCGCATCCCGCGCAGGATGGAGGCGCCGGCGCCCGCCTTCCCCCCCTCGCGCTTCGCGTTGGTCCACTCCCCCTGCGCCGGCGGATTCGCGCCCGCGGCGGGGACGGAGTCGGCCGCGCGCGCCGGGGCGGCGCCTGCGGTGTCCACGAAGACGGGAAGGCGGTACTCGCCGGTGTCTCCGGCGGCGGGCTCGGCGGCGGTGTCGCTGCCGGCGTTCTCCGCGCGGCGCCGCTCCGTTGCGTCCTTGAGCTCGCCGCCGCCGCTCGAGCAGGCGGCAAGCAGAAGCGCGAATCCGCTGAAGGCCCGCGCGGTCGTTCCGAATCGGCCGATGGTCATCCGCCCTGTCCCGTGGTGGCGTGGATAGATGCGGCGATGCGCTCGCCGCCGGAGTACACGTTGAACCGCGAGCCGCGGACGAAGCCGGCCAGCGTCATCCCCACCGATTCCGCCAGCTCCACCGCCAGGCTGCTGGGCGCCGATACGCCCGCCAGCACCGGCACGCCCGCGCGCGCGGCCTTCTGCGCCAGCTCGAACGAAAGCCGCCCGCTCACCAGCACCACACCGTCCGACAGCGGCAGCTCGCCGGCGAGGAGGGCCGCGCCGACCAGCTTGTCCAGCGCGTTGTGCCGTCCCACGTCCTCGCGCAGCCTCACCAGCGCGCCCTCGGCCGTGAAGAGCGCCGCCGCGTGGAGCCCGCCCGTGCGCTCGAACACCGCCTGCGCGGAGCGGAGCACGTCCGGCAGCCCAAGCAGTATCTCGGGGGTGACGACGAGATCGCTTTCGATGCGGGGGCACGCGGGCCCGAGCGCATCCTCGATGCTCGCCTTGCCGCACACGCCGCACGCCGAGGTGACCGCGAAGGCGCGCTCCGCAAGCGACGACGGCTCCCACTCCGCGGAGGGGGAGAGCACCACGTTCACCACGTTGAAGAGCTGCTCGCCTTCCGTGCAGTAGCGGATCGCGGCCACGTCTTCATGAGCTTGGACGATCCCTTCCGCGAAGAGGAATCCTGCCGCGAGCTCGAAGTCCGCCCCCGGCGTCCGCATGGTGACCGCGACGCGCGTCGCCCGCCCGCCACTGACGATGCGGATCTCCAGCGGCTCCTCGGTGGCGAGCGCATCCGCCCGCGTGCGCCGCACGACGCCGTCGTCGCCCACCGACACCTGCTCCACCGGACGGCGGACGGTGCTGGCGCGGCGAAGGTTGCGGAGGTGCGGGGGTGATGCCATGGGGGGAACTTCCTTGCGGGTGAGGGGCCCCGCGAAAGGTGCGTACGCCGCGCCGGTGCCGCAACCCTGACGGCAAACAGCGTCTCACGCAGAGACGCAGAGGCGCAGGAGAGACCTCCGCGCACTCTCCTGCGTCTCTGCGCCTCTGCGTGAGATCTTGCGACGCCCCGTGTAGATGGAAAAAAGGGGCACGGAGCCGAAGCCCCGTGCCCCCCTCGCTGCCCATCGCCGCGGACTACGGGCGATCGAGGTCGCGCTGGGCCTTGCCAAAGGTGTCCTGCACCTTGCCCTTGAGCTGGTCCAGCTTCCCCTCGCCCTGCAGGCTGGTGTCGCCGGTGAGGCCGCCCAGCGCGTCCTTGACCTTGCCCTTCACGTCGCTGGTCTTCCCTTCGAGCGAGTTGTCGAGGCCGCGCTCGGTAAGGCTGCGTTCGTCCATGGTGACGCTCCTGGGCTGAGATTCCTGCGTTCGGCGTGCCTTCCGCCGCTCGGAACACGTTGGGGCAAAAGCCGTTCCGTGAATCTCGGAACACAACGTGTCAGGAGGCCGCATCTGATACGGGACCACGCGCGAGCGCCAGCGGAAGGAGCAGCGCCGCCGCCGCAGCGAGCCCCGCGCCCGCGTAGAAAGCCGTCGCGGCGCCGAACACGTCCCACAGCATCCCGAAGAGGAGGCTCGCCGGGAGTGCGACGATGCCGACGATGAAGTGGTACGCCCCGAACGCTCGGCCCCGCGCCCCCTCCGGCGCCAGCGCGGCGACGAGCGACTTCTCGGGCGCTTCGGTGAGTCCGTAGAAGAGGCCGTAGACGAGGAAGAGGGCCCACGCCTGCCACGGCGCCCCGGCCACCGCGAAGCCCGCGTACACCAGCGCGTAGACGGCCCACCCGGCGGTGATCGCCCCGCGCGCGCCGGAGCGGTCGCTCAGCCGCCCGCCCACGATGCTCCAGAACGACTTGCTCACGTGCAGGGCGCCCCAGAGGAGGGGGATCAGCGCCGTGGCAACGCCCATCTGCTGCGCGCGCAGGAGGAGGAAGGCGTCCGACGCGTTGCCCAGCGCAAAGAGCGCCAGCACCGCCAGGAGGCGCGGAAAGCGCGGTCCCAGCCCCGAAAGACGCACCACGGGGGCGGGCAGCACCGGCTTCGGCGGGGCGATGGGCCGCGGATCGCGCACCTTCCACGCGGCGACCGCTACCGCCAGCAGCCCCGGCACCACCGCCAGCCCAAAGACCAGCCGCAGGTCGCCGGGGACGAGGAGGAGGATGCCCGTGGCCAGGAGCGGCCCCGCGACGGCGCCCGCGTGGTCCGCCGCGCGGTGGATTCCGAACGCCTCGCCGCGGCGCGCATCGGAGACGGACTCGGAGAGGATGGCGTCGCGGGGGGCGGAGCGCAGCCCCTTCCCCACCCTGTCGAACAGGCGCACGGTGAGTACCTGCCACGCGACCGTCGCCACGGCGATCAGCGGACGGCCCAGCGCGGCGATCCCGTATCCCCACACCACCAGCGCGTGGCGCCGCCCGAACCGGTCCGCCGCCCAGCCGCCGGCGAGCTTCAGCAGGCTCGAAAGGCTCTCCGCCGCTCCTTCCACCGCACCCACGAACGCCGCCCCCACCCCCATCGTCCCGGTGAGGAAGATGGGGAGGAGCGGGTAGATCATCTCGCTGGCGGCGTCGTTCAGGAAGCTGACGACGCTCAGCCAGAGGACGTTTCCGCGCAGCAGCGGCGCCGGGGAAGACGGCGCGGGATCGGCATTCACGTGAGGGGCGGCCGGGAAACGTGGGTTGCGCTGGGATGGCGGGGAAGGCGCGCGGGCGTTCCCGGGACCCCGGTGCGGAGACGCACAGCGCGGACCGCGGCGGGCGGGGCACCCTTTCTTTTTCGTCCGCCGTTGCCTATCGTGGCAGTCCGAGGCCCCCCGCCGGCCCACGTCGCGTCGCCGGCGCGCACCAGGAGAGCCCGCAATGAAGCCAGCCGCACTCGCCCCCATCGCCGCGCTCCTGCTCGCGGCCTGCGTCCCGTCCGTCCGGCGCGACCCGTCTCCCGAGATGGGGCGGCCGGAGGCGGTGTCGCTGTTCGGCAACCGGCTGTACCCCCCGGAGCTGCCGCTGGAGCGCCGTACGCGCCTGGAGGCGGACGTCGCGCGGGCGCGGCAGGCGTACGAGGCACGCCCCACGGACGCCGACGCGCTGATCTGGTACGGCCGCCGCCTGGGCTACCTGGGGCGCTACCGCGACGCGGTCGCCATCTTCAGCGAGGGGATCAAGCGGCACCCCCGCGACGCGCGGATGTACCGCCACCGCGGGCACCGCTTCATCACACTGCGCCGCTTCGACAAGGCGATCGGCGACCTGCGGCGCGCCGCGTACCTGACCGCGGGGAAGCCGGACCAGGTGGAGCCGGACGGGATGCCGAACGCGCAGAACATCCCCCTCTCCACGCTCCAGGGCAACATCTGGTACCACCTGGGGCTCGCGCACTACCTGCGCGGCGAGTGGGGGCGCGCGGCCGACGCGTTCCGCCAGGCGCTGGCCCGCGCGCGCAACGACGACATGATCGTCGCCAACAGCGACTGGCTGTACATGTCGCTGCGTCGCGCAGGGCGCACCGCCGAGGCCGCGCGCGTGCTGGAGCCCATCCGCCGCGACATGCGCATCATCGAGAACCCGGGGTACCACCGCCGCCTCCTCCTCTACCGCGGCGAGCTCCCCGCCGACTCCCTGCTCCCCGGCGACGGCGACGGCACCCAGTTGGCCAACCTGGGCTACGGCGTGGGGAACTGGCACCTGTACAACGGGCGCCGGCGCGAGGCGGAGGCCATCCTGTGGCGCGTGGTGCAGGCGGAGAACTGGGCGCCCTTCGGCTACATCGCGGCGGAGGCGGACCTGCACCGGCTGGAGCGCAGCGGCAGGCGCTGAAGGTGGAACCCTGAAACTCCCGCGGGGTTCTTAAGCTCTGAAGCATCTCACCGCAGCAGCCAACCGTAACTCCGCTGGAGGCACACCGATGTTGTCAGGCTTCGCCGCTCTCGTGTTCCCGCTCGTGGTCGCGTTCTCCCCCGCGCCCGTCGTCCCCGCGCCCGTGGAGGCGCCGCCGGTCACGTGGCGCATCGACCAGGCGCACTCGGACATCAGCTTCCGCATCCGCCACCTGGTGAGCCGCGTGCGGGGCACCTTCAACGACTGGCAGGGGACCATCGTGGCCGATCCCCAGAACCTGGCGGGCGGCTCGGTGCAGGTGGAGATCAAGACGGCGAGCATCGACACCAACAACGAGCGGCGCGACACGCACCTGCGCTCGGGAGACTTCTTCGACGCGGAGAAGCACCCCACCATCACCTTCCGCAGCACCCGCGTGCAGACGCGCGGCCGCCAGGTCACGGTGACGGGGAACCTGACGATGCGCGGCATCACCCGCCCCGTGGTGCTGCGGGGCGAGCTGACGCCGCCCGCGGGCGCCGCCGGCAAGCGCCGCATCGGCTTCGAGGCGTCGACCACCGTCAACCGGCAGGACTTCCAGGTGGCCTGGAACCGCGCGGCCGAGGGCGGCGGCGTGGTGCTGGGCGACGAGGTGGAGATCACCATCACCGTGGAAGCCGTGGAGCAGGCCGCCGCCTCCTGAGGCGCCGCCGGCGCGAGGGTGTGATACCACTTCGAGGAAACCGGGGTGCATTTAGACCGGCTTGTCTCACGCAGAGGCGCAGAGACGCAGGAGAGAAACAGATGGCCTCACACAGAGCCACAGAGGCACTGGAAGAACAACGCAAAGGTTCTCTGTGACCTTAACGTGCTTCCGAGTCGCCGCGTGATGCTTTTCTCTCGTCGTTCTCCTCTTCTGCGTCTCTGCGCCTCTGCGTGAGACTTTCGTTACCGGTTTTGCGCAAACCTGTTCGGCGGATGCTATGAGAGGCCG
>DASVVI010000682.1:0-6913 GCA_036386635.1 Longimicrobium sp. | reverse complement strand
TCCGCCTGCGCCAGCGCCATCAGGCGGTAGCGCGAGACCGCGCCTTCGCCCGGCAGCTCGGCGGGGAGGACGATGCGCTCGCCGTCGTTGGCGGGGACCGGGCGCTCAGTCCGGCGCAGGCGCTTGGGTGGCGGCGCGGGGGTGATGAGGATGGCGCGGCCGTACAGCGCGGCGATCAGCAGCTCCAGCCGGCGGCTGACTTCGGGAAGGCGCGCGCCGTCGTGCGGCGCCTCCTTGGGGCGCAGGAGGGCCGCAGCGCGGCGCCGGGCGAGAAAGGTGCGGAGGCCCACGGCGTCAGAAGGTGGCGGCGACCAGGTCCGAGATCGCGGCCAGGAGGTCGGGGTCGTCCGTGAGGGGCGCGACGAAGGCTGCCCGGCACGAGGTCGGCGCGTCGATGCCGCCCGCCATCAGCCGCGCGGTCGCCACCAGCAGGCGGGTGCTCGGCACCTCGGCCAGCCCCTGGTCGCGCAGGCGGCGCACCCCCGTGGCCAGCTTCACCAGCCGCCGCGCGTCCTCGAGCTCGACGCCGCCCTCGTGCGCCACGATCGCCGCCTCGCGCTCGGCGGGGGGAAAGTCGAACTCCAGCGCCACGAACCGCTGGCGAGTGCTCGGCTTCAGGTCCTTCATTGCGTGCTGGTACCCCGGGTTGTACGAGATGACGAGCTGGAAGCCGGGCGCCGCCTCGAGGATCTCCCCCGTCTTGTCGATGGGAAGGACGCGCCGGTCGTCGGTGAGCGGGTGGATGACGACCACGGTGTCCTGCCGCGCCTCCACCACCTCGTCCAGGTAGCAGATCGCCCCCTGCCGCACCGCCGTGGTGAGCGGCCCGTCCACCCACACCGTCTCGCCGCCGCGGATCAGGTAGCGCCCGGTGAGATCGCTGGCCGAGAGGTCGTCGTGGCACGCCACCGTCACCAGCGGCCGCTTGAGCCTCCACGCCACGTGCTCCACGAAGCGCGTCTTTCCGCACCCGGTGGGCCCCTTGAGCATCACCGGCAGCCCCCGCGCGTGGCACCGCTCGAAGACGCTCACCTCGTCCCCCGAAGCGACGTAGAACGGCTCTGGCCCTGACGGCGCGCGCAGCGGTGCGTTCTCTGTCTCCATCGTGGACGTGTAGTTAGGCGAAGTGTGGATCATCCGTATCTCAATCAGTGGTGTGTGTCACGTTCTGTAGGGGCGTGATTCATCACGCCCGTGCCCTCCGTGCGCCCGATCTCCGCTGTTGGGCCTTGCCTTCCGTGCCTTCCGCAATCTTGCAGCCGCCGCCCCGCATCGAACGGGGCACAGCAGTCAGGGCTGACCCGTCGCAGCCGGCCGGCGCGCGAAACCCTGCGCGTCCATCCAGAAGTACAGCGCATCCACCCAATGGTCGCTGCTCGTGCCCTGCTTGTGCATGCCGAACCCGTGGCCGCCCGCGCTGAAGTTGTGCACCTCCGGCCTGTGCCCCGCGGCCATGAGCGCATCGCGGAACGGAACCACCAGCCGCTGCGCCAGCCGATCGTCCTGCGCCCACGCCATGAACGTCGGCGGCAGCTTCGCGGGAATGGCGGGGATCACGCCGAACGGTCCCCCGTAGATCAGCGCCGCGAAGTTGGGGCGCGCCGCGCTGTCGGCCTGCAGCAGCGCCCCGCTCGCGACCATGCCACCGGCGGAGAAGCCGACGAACCCCACGCGGTCGGGCGAGATCCCCCACTCGGCCGCGCGCCGCCGCACCACGCGTAGCGCCTGGATGCCATCGGCGATGCCGTAGCGGCCGGAGGTGTCCATGTCCATCTCCGGGATGCCGTCCGTGCGCTTCTCGACCGTGCGGTACTTGAGGACGAAGGCGGCGATCCCCCGCTCCTGGAGCCAGCGCGCGAGATCGGTGCCTTCGCGGCTGACCGCCAGCGCGACGAAACCGCCGCCGGGCGCGATGATGACGCCCGTCCCCGTCGCCTTCGACGGCTCCGGAAGGTACGCGGTCAGCGTGGGCGTGACGACGTTGATGATCACGGTGCCGACCGGCGTGTTCTCGACCGTCACCTCCCGGTGCGTCCACCGTTCGGACTCGGGCGCCGCGCCGGGCCACAGGTTCACGACCTGCGCGTGCGCCTGTCCCAGCGTGAATACGAGCGCCGCCGTGCTGATGATGATGCTTCTGAGCATGTCCGTCCCCCTGTGAGCCGCTCCGCCCCGGCCGGGCGCCATCCCCCGTGCAACCCGACGAACGGCGATCCGCGGCGTGGACAGCGGCTACTGCTTTCTCACCGGGTAGCGCAGGTGCGTGACGCCGGCGCCCGCGATCACCGCCGGGTTGCCGAGGACGGCCGGCGTGCCGGCGAGGTGGTCGAAGAGCCGGACACCGGAGCCCAGCAGGACCGCCGCGACGTCGATGTGGAGCTCGTCGAGGAGGCCGGCGTTCAGGCACTGCTGGATGGTGTCGGCGCCGTGGACCCCGACCGACTTCCCGGCGGCGGCGGCTCTGGCCTGGCTCACGGCGCTCTCGATCCCACCCGTCACGAAGTGGACAGTGGAGCCGGGCCGCGGCCATCCATCGGGGATGCTGTGGGTGAGCACGAACGCGGGTCCCCACGCGTGGTTTCCACCCCAGCCGTGCGCGACCTCGAAAGTGCGGCCGGTGAGCACCGCACCCAGCTCGGACCACAGGCCGCGCAGGTGCTCGGCGCTCGGCGCGGACACCCTGAACGTCATGGGGTCCGCTCCACCCGTGTCGAATTCGACGTCGCCCGAGTTGAAGTACCAGTCGAACACCTCGCCCACGCCGTCGTCCGGATCGGCGACGTATCCGTCGAGCGACATGGACATGATCGCGACTACTTTCGACATCCGGACGTTCCTTTCGTTGGGTGGAGAGTGCGTGCCGCGCCTCAGCGGCTGGGGGGTGCGTCGGGGATGCGCGTGTCCACGGCGACCCAGTTGAGCTCCCACGTCCTGCCGCCGTCGTCCGAAAACGACTGTTCGAAGCGGCACGATGTGGGGGTGATGTCCTTGATGACGAAGCGCACCAGGATCGCCCGCCCGTTCAGCGTCTCGTGGCTGTAGAACTCGCCGCGCCCGTCCCTGAACTCGCCGATGGTCGGCACGGCGAGGGCGCCATCGGCGGCGTTGGCGAAGTTCAGCGTCCACTGGCGCGTGGCGGGGTTGTAGGTGCGCAGGCTCAGCCCCTGGAAGTGCCCCGCGGGCCCATCCGCCACCAGCTCCACCAGGTTTGCGCGCCCGTCCCACACCTTGCGCACGACGGTCGTACCCTCGTAATCCACCCAGGTAGTCGACCCGGTGAGCGGACGCAGGCGGCGGGAGAGGCGCGTCTTCCAGGTGCCGATCTCGAAGTCGAAGTCCCGCTGCCCGTCGCGCTCCGGCCGCGGCTGGTGCGCGGGCGCATCGGCCGGCCGCACGCTTCCCTGCCCGAGCGCGTCGGTGGATGCCGCGACGACCAGGCACAGCGCCAGCCGGAGAGGGAGCTTCCCGCGTACGTTCGTCATCGTGCCTGCCTCGCGATGGGTGGTTGGGCGCCTCACGTCCTACGGCTCTCCCCAAGCCTCTGCCCACCGCGAGCGCCGCGCAAGCGCCAATTCGATCCATCGCGGCAATGCCACTTTCGAGCGAGCGATTTACGCGGACGCGCGGGCACGGCGCGTCGGCTGGGGCGCACGATAGCGGGCCCTCAGCGCCTCGAACGCGGCGCGCGCCCGGCGCTCGGCCGCGGGATCGGCGAGGAGCTTGGTCGTCTGCTGGTACGTCATGCCGATCCCCACCAGCTCGAACGCGAACTGCTCGGCGTCGGTATCGGAGGCGAAGTGGCCCTCGGCGATGGCGAGCTCCGCCGCGTGCGTGACGAAGGCGCGCCAGTCCCGCTGCGACTGCGCCACCGCGTCGTGCAGCTCACCCGGCCGGTCGTCGTATTCCTGCGACAGCGCCATGAAGATGCAGCGTCCACCCGATCGCTGCGCGGACTCGGCCGACTCCGAAGTGGAGTCGTCGATCCAGCCGAGCCACCGCTCGAACAACGCCGCCAGCCTCGGCTCCCCGCGCGGCGCCTCGAGGGCGGGGCGGATGACGGATGCGGCGAACCGCTCCACGGCCTCGCCCAGCACGGCGAGCTGCAGCGCTTCCTTGGAATTGAAGTGCGCAAAGAGGCCGCTCTTGGAGAGCCGCAGCTCGGACGCGAGCGTCCCCAGGGTGACGTTCTCGAGCCCCACGTCGCCGGCCAGGGAAAGGGCACGGCTGACGATTTCCCGTTTGGTGCGCTGGCCCTTGTTCATGAATTCAACGATAGCACGAACGCCCCTCTTGCGAAAGAGCACGACCGATCGTTTTATTTCTAGCACACCCATGTGAGGAGAGCCGATGCCAACCAGACGTGCAATGCCCGCCTTTCCCCTCGGGGTCCGCCTGCTCAGAGCGTGGTTCCGCGTCGCCGGCCACCTGCTGCCCGGCATCGCCGAACGGCAGGCCGCTCGCCTCTTCCTCACGCCAAAGAAGCGCCCCGCCACTCCGCAGGCCATCGGCGGCGTGCAGCCGCGCGAGGTGAGGATGGAGGTCGAGGGCGAGCACCTGGTCGGCTGGACGTGGGGCGACGACGGGCCGGCGGTGCTCCTGATCCACGGCTGGAGCGGCCGCGCCGCGGACATGGCGGCGATCGGCGCGCGGCTGGCGGCGGAAGGGATGCGCGCGATCGCCTTCGACATGCCCGCGCACGGCGCGTCCGCGGGGCGGCGCACATCGCTCGCCGTGTGGATGAAGATCCTGCCGGAGATGGGCGGCCGCTACGGCCCGCTGAGCGCCGTGGTCGGGCACTCCTTCGGCGGCGCGGCCGCGATCCTGTCGCTCGACGCGGGACTCGATGCACGCCGCGCCGTGCTCATTGCGCCACCGACCGGACCTGCGTACTTCCTGGAGAAGCTGCGCGGCTTCATCGGCCTGCACGAGCGCCGGGCGGCCGGGATGGAGCGCCACCTGGTCGCCATGGTCGGCCGCCGAATCGCCGAGTTCGACGCGGACCGGGCAGCGGTGCGCTTGGCGGTCCCCGGCCTCATCCTGCATGATCCGGCGGACAGCGAGGTGCCGTTCGCGCACGCTGAGGCGATCTCCAAGGCGTGGCGCGGCAGCGTGCTGGTGCCGATGCCCGGCGAGGGCCACAACCGAATCCTCAAGTCACCCGCCGCGCTGGACCGGATCTCGGAGTTCCTGCTCGCCCGCGACGCGCAACCGGCGCCCGCGCGGGCCGACGCGCTCGCGGGCGACTGAGCTCAACGCTTCCCTTCACCAGACGATCATGGACTTCGACCTCACCGCCGCCACCGCGATCCTGGAGCGGACGCCGCACGTGCTGCGCGCGATGCTCGGCGGTCTCCCCGACGCGTGGATCAGGGCCGATGAAGGGCCGGACACGTGGAGCCCATACGCGGTCGTCGGGCACCTGGTCCACGGGGAGCGCACCGATTGGGTCGAGCGGGCGCGCATCATCCTCGCCGAGGGCCCGGAGCGGCGCTTCACCCCGTTCGATCGCTTCGCCCAGCTCCGGGAGAGCCAGGACAGGCCGCTCACGGATCTGCTGGACCAATTCGCCACGCTCCGCGCTCAGAACCTCGCCACGCTCGCCGGATGGCGCCTGACGGACGCGCATCTCGCGCTCACGGGAGAACATCCCGCGCTGGGCACCGTCACGCTGCGCCAGCTTCTCGCCACCTGGACCGCGCACGACCTCGGCCACATCGCGCAGATCGCGCGGGTGATGGCGCGGCAGTACCGCGGCGAGGTCGGACCGTGGCGGGAGTATCTCACCATCATGGACCGGTGAACGGCCGCCGGTCCTGACACGCGACCCGGAGCTCATCCCATGTCCGTTCTGCTTTCGCTGATGGACCACGCCGCCTGGGCCGACACGCGCGCCCGCGCCACGATTCAGGACTTGGCCGATGGAGACGAGCGGGCGCGCGCCGTCCGCCTGTACGCACACGTGGCGGCGGCCGAGCACGTGTGGCTGTCCCGGCTGGAAGGGCGCACGCCGGCGCACCCCGTCTGGCCCGACCTCTCGCTGGCGGACGCGGCGGCGCTCGCCAGCGACAGCATCGCGGCGCTCCGAGGGATCGCCGAGCGCGCGCAGGACGAGCTGGCTCGCGTGGTGGAGTACCGGAACAGCGCCGGCCTCACCTTCCAGAACACGGTCGCCGAGATACTGACGCACGTGGCGCTGCACGGGAGCTACCACCGCGGCCAGATCGCGGCGCTGGCACGGGCGGGCGGCGGCACCCCGGCGGCCACGGATTACATCGTGTACGCCCGCGATGGATGAAGTACCGCGCGCGGCCTAGCTGATCTCACACAGAGCACGCGAAGAGGAGGGGAAAGCCACGGAGGTTCTCTGTGGCTTTGTCTCGTGGAGCAGCATGTGCGCGAGGAGGCGCCGGGCTCCGGCGTCTTCGGGGAGCAGCTCGACGAGCGCGCGGGTCAGGCGGATCGCCTCGCGGCGCAGGTCGCTGGCGGCATGGCCTTCATCGAACATCAGGCGCAGGACGTCGCGGACGGCCTCGGCGCGGTCGGGCAGCAGGTGGGCAGGGGGGACGCGGAACGGGATGGGCGCGCTGCGGATCCTGTTCTTGGCCCGCACCAGCCGCTTCGACATCGTCATCTCCGATACGCGGAACGCGCGCGCGACCTCGCTGGTGCTCAGACCGGCGACCGCGCGCAGCGCCAGGGCCACCCCCGTATCCTGCGGCAGCGCGGGGTGGCAGCAGGCGAAGATCAGGCGCAGCCGGTCGTCGGCGATGGCGTGCGGCTCCCAATCCTCGTGCGGACTCACCGGCTCGTCCAGGTGCCAGAGCCGCATCGCCTGCTCCAGCTTGTCCTTGCCGAGCGCGTCGCGGCGGCGCCGGTCGATGGCACGGTTGCGTGCCGTCGTCGTGAGCCAGGC
>DASVVI010000681.1:0-2413 GCA_036386635.1 Longimicrobium sp. | reverse complement strand
GGCGAGGGCGCGGTCGACGGCGCCGGGCATGGGGTCGAAGAGCGCTACGCCGTAGCCGGCCATCGCGCACACCTGCGCGATCCCGTGCCCCATGGTGCCCGCGCCGATCACGGCGACGCGGGAGATCGAAAGCTCGCTCATGTTCCACTCCTGGATTCGCGCGCGGGGAGGTTGCCGAGCGCGTTGCACACGGTTCCGAAGACGCGCTTGCCGTACGGGTGCTCCGCGAACGGCTGCGGCGCCCCCGCGGAGTCCCCAGCGGCGCCCAGGTCGGTCACCACGCGCGTTCCGCAGTTGATGCGGTGGCGCGATTCGGACTTCACGGTGGAGGTCGCCGGAGCGTCCGGCGCGGTGCGGACCCCCTCGGTCTGGCGGATCCAGACGACGCGCGTCCCCGTCTCCAGGACGATGCGCGAGGTGTCGAGCGAGGTGACGATGTTGTTGCTGGCGCCCAGCGTAATCCAGGGCGCCGGCGAGCGCGGCACGTCGGGCGCCTTGCATGCGGCAACCGTCAGCAGTAACGTGGCGGCGAAAGCTTGTGCCTTCATTGGGCGAGTTCGGGGAGACGCTTGCACAGGACGGGGAGGACGTACCTGCCGAAGGGGTGCTCACGGAACGTGTGCCAGCGCGTCCCGGGGCCCTGCTCCAGCATCCGGCCGGTGCTGTCCCGGGTCTGCATCGCGATGTCGTCCACTCGCTCCGTGGCGCACGTGACCCGCTGGTGAACGTCGACGCGGTGGTACGGCTTGCCGCCAGGCAACGAATCGGGCTCGGACTGGTCGAAGCGGATCCAAACGTCCGCTACGCCCGCGCGCACCGAGATCCGTGACGTGTCGACGGAGGCGAGCGCCTGGCCGCCTTCGAAGATGACGACCCAGGGAGCGCGCGGCGCCGGGATCTGTACCTGGCACGCGGTGGAGCCGAGCAGCGCGGCGACGGCTAGAAGATGGTGTCGTTTCATTGGACCAGGGAGGCGGTCACTCGCCGCGGAAGACCGGTGTGCGCTTTTCGTTGAAGGCGGCGATCCCCTCGCGCGCGTCGGCGGAGCGGAAGCAGGCCATCTGCTCGTCGCGTTCGGCGGCGAGGATCTCGTCCAGCGTGGAGTCCAGCGAGCGGGCCAGGGTGCGCTTGGCGGCGGCGAGCGCCAGCGGTGGCTTGGCGGCGAGCTCCATCGCGAAGGCGCGCACCTCCTCCTCGAAGCGCTCCGCGGGGACGACGCGCTCGAAGAGGCCGATGCGCTGCGCCTCGTCGGCGGGGACCATGCGGGCGGAGAGGATCAACTCCGCAGCGCGGCCGACACCCACCAGCCGGGGGAGGAACCAGCTGCCGCCCCAGTCCGGGTGCAGGCCGATGCGGTTGAAGGTCAGCCCGAACGACGCCTTCTCCGACGCGATGCGGATGTCGCACGCCAGCGCCAGCGACGCGCCGGCACCCGCCGCGGGGCCGTTCACTGCGGCGATCACCGGCTGGCGCACGGCGTGCAGGCGGCGGACGGCGCGCATCCCGGACTCCACCAGACGCTCGAACGCCTCGCTGTCGCCGCGTCCTACGAGGTCACCGGTGACCTCCAGGTCGGCGCCGGTGCCGAACGCGCGACCGTTACCAGTGACGACCAGGACGCGCACCGCCGCGTCGTCCGCGGCACGGGCGATGGCGTCGTGCAGGTCGTCGCGCATCGTGCCGGCGAAGGCGTTGAGGCGCTCGGGGCGGTTGAGGGTGATCCAGGCGACGCCGTCCTCGACGCGCAGCAGGACGGTGTCGCTCACTCGGCGCGCTCCACGATCATCGAGATCCCCTGGCCCACGCCGATGCACATGGTGGCGAGCCCGTAGCGCACGCCGCGCCGCCGCATCTCGTGCACCAGCGTGGTGAGGATGCGCGCGCCGGAGGAGCCCAGCGGGTGGCCCGTCGCGACCGCTCCGCCCGAGACGTTCACGATCTCCGGATCCAGCCCCAGCTCGCGGACGCAGGCGACGGACTGCGCGGCGAAGGCCTCGTTGATCTCCGCCAACCCGATGTCCTCGATGCGCAGCCCCGCGCGTGCCAGCGCTTTTCGCGTGGCGGGCACCGGCCCGATCCCCATCCGCTGGGGCTCCACGCCGGCGACGTCGCTCGCCACCACGCGCGCCATCGGCCGCAGCCCCATCTCCTCCGCCACGGCGGCGGAGGCGACGAGGAGGGCGGAGGCGCCGTCGTTGAGGCCCGACGCGTTCCCCGCCGTGACGGTGCCGCGCTCGGTGCGGAAGGCGGCGCGGAGGGCGGTCAGCGACTCCAGGGTGGTGTCGGCGCGCGGGTGCTCGTCGGTGTCCACCACCCTGGGCGGGCCCTTGCGCTGCGGGATCTCGATGGGGACGATCTCGCCCGCGAAGTGTCCGGCGGCGAGGGCGGCGGCGGCGCGCTGCTGGCTGGCGAG
>DASVVI010000680.1:0-13919 GCA_036386635.1 Longimicrobium sp. | reverse complement strand
AGGTGTTCTACCCAGATCAAACTTCGGCTGCGAAGGCAGCTCGCGAGTTCGCGCGTCTAACGAGTTACAAGCGCGAGGTTGGGCGTGTGCGTCTGGATGATTTCAAGCCACGCCTCACGCTTGGTGCGCTCCTCAAGGTGCGGCACGGAGCCGATGCCCCAGTTGACAATGAGATAGAGAGCGATTTCCTTCTCTGTGTGCAGCCGCGCTGCGATAGCGTTCGTTTTGAAACTCCACGGGCCTTTCCGTTTCAGCAGGCGACCTACGATCCGGACGAATTCAATCTCATCGTAGATGGAGAAGGTGCCGCCGGCTATCTCCTCCTAGACACAAAGCCAATGAGCACGGTTATGCTGAAGTTTCAGCCCGAGGAGGGGAAGGATGCAATCTTCGCTCAGAAGGACGGCGACTCCTATTTCTTCACCGATGTACGGGGACGCCAATTCGAATGGGTGGGGGATCTCGACGATATGAAAGCCCAGCGTCTCGCAAGTGAGATTGGAGCGAGCATGCACCGTGTAGGGGTGGATGAGCTCGAATGGCTTCGTCTTGGCGCTGCCGGAAAGATCAAACCTGAAGCTCAACAACCCCGCTTGGCCGAGCTTGGAGATGCAAAGACCCCGGAAAAAGGTCCGATGAAGATGTGAAATCGAGGTCAGGCTGGCTACTACCGCCGGCGATGGTGCACCATTTCGGCTCGCGTATGTGAGAGTGTGAGAGTGTGAGATGGAGGGAGAGGGCCATGAAATTGGACTCGCGTACCCACCACAGCTTCACCTGGGAATAAAGCAGGGGCCTTCTCGCCGGTAGCTTAACGTTCAAGGCAACTGTCCCACGGCCCACCGCCCCAAGGCAATTGGCTCACCGGGAGTTTCACCGGCAAACAGTGCCGAGATTTTGATGTTTTGGGGAAGATCTGAGGAAATCGGGCAGCTCGCGTAACCCGTTGTAACGGTAATGCTCGGCAACTGCGCCCTACTCTGCTGGAACAGCGTGCAGACGGCGACTTGTACTGAGCCTGCGCGCTCCGTACGCAAGCCCGTGAACGAAGCCCCGTCCCCTCCTCGCGAGGGGGCGGGGCTGTTTCGTTGGGTGCGTGGGAAGGGCGGGTCTCACGCGGAGGCGCGGAGACGCGGAGAAAGACTTCGCCTGCTCCATACCGCTCCTTCGCCGACAGCGTGCGTCTTGAGGTGTAACGATTTGATGCCGTTACAAACGCGTCACTAGTACCCATTTGCGTCGCTATTGACTATAAAGAGCGTGCGGGGTACTATGGGAAACACCTCACGTCGGCGCGTCCGCCCCCTCCGCTACCGTCGCCCGGATCGTCCATCGCCCCACACCCCGATCCCACCCCGCCACGCAGCAGCTCCTTCTACGGCAACCCGGTCGCGAGGCCGGTACGCAAAGCATGGGATCTCCCCGCGAACGTGGGAGACAGCCCAGCCGCTACCCTGGACCACCCCCCCCCACCGGTGAAGGAAAGCTCCCACATGACCCAGCTCTTCCGGGCTGCGGCACCGCGCGCGGTGCCCGGCAGCCTCGCCGAAGGCAGCACGTCGACACCGGCTTCCCACCGCCCGGCACGCATGCCCAAGCGCGTTGCCCGGGCCGTTTCCCTCCTGGCCATCGCCGGCCTGGCAGGATGCGGCGACGGGCTGACCGTTCCAACCCAGCACCCGGCGCCGGCTCCGCGGCTGGCGGCGACCGGGGCGGAATTCCAGTACTCCATCCCGACTGCACCGACCAGCTACAAGAGTGAAGTGCCGTGGACCAACACCGGCATCGTCGTTCCACGGACAGGTAAATACCGGCTCCGCGTTCAGGGTATGATCACCTCCACGGTCAATCCCGCATATCCCGGCACCTGCGATGGGGGGAGTCCGCCGGAGGCGGAGGATCTCGGCGTATGGGGCCCCGTTGGAAAGAACCCGGAGTTCGGGATCAGTTCGGAGCTGCGCGTCCGGATCTTCACGCAGGCAGTTTCGTCGAGCCATCCGGGCTTCAACTACAACGTCGTCGACGCGGCGACCGTCGAAACGGAACAGCAGCTCAGCGCGGGCACCACGGTGTGGGTGGCACGCAACCACCTCAGCGGGTACGTCTACTGTGGCGAAGGGACGGAGACCGGCATGTACTCTCTGTCCGGCTCGCAGGTCCTCACCGTCACCGAGATCCCCGACGCGGTCCTGGAGTGCAAGGGCCCGAGCGGGGAGAACCCCATCGAGCGGGGGAAGAGGGTGCGCTGCGCCATCACCCCGAACAAGCCGTACAAGGTCGTGAGCCGCCGGGCCGCGGGGGACGGCTTCACGAACTCCTCACTGCCGGATTCGAGCTTCGCGGCGAACGTGCCGTACGTCTGGCAGGGGCCGGCCGTGACCGATACGCGGGTCAGGATGGTGCTGGAGGTGACGAACGATAACGGCTCCACCGACACGAAAACCTACAACGCCGAGTACCAGGTGCAGGCGCGCAGCTGGCCCAAGCTGCAGGTGAACCCACCCACGGTGGCGGTGGGCCTGCGCGACATGCAGCCGTATCCTCCCGCGGATGGCAAGGGTGTGCTGGGCAACGCACAGACGGAGCTCGACACGGCGAAGGTGCTCGCGCTCCCGCTCTCCCTTGTTCAGAGCGGACCGAACGCGGGCCTGATTTTCGTGAGGGATCCCTGGCCGGCGTTCAACTTCTCCATCCAGCTGCACCCCGCCCTCTACGACGACCCGGCGAATCCCACTCAGCCCTGGCAGGTGTGGCACGCAGACCAGAACGGGGTGGGGAGCGGCACGTGCACGCAGGCGGTGTTCGGCATCCTGGAGCCGGCGGTGCGGCGGCACGAGGGAGCGACGCAGGTGGCCAACTCGCACTGGGGGATCGCGCGCGACTTCTTCCAGAGCAGCAACGTGGAGCAGGATCTGGAGAAGATCTACCGCAGGACCACCGATCCGAACGTCGTGCTGCAAGCCGGGGTCAACCGGTTGAGGACGGTGATCAGGAACAACCTCACTCCGCTACAGGAGGCGTTCGACGCCACGGATACTCCCGCGCTCATCGCCTCGCTGGGCTGCACGCTGGACCACCGGAGAAACGACCCATGACCGTTCGCATGAACTTTCTGCCGCGCGGCATCCTTGCCGCGGCCGCGCTCGTCGCGGCGCCGGCCACCCCGCTCATGGCGCAGCAGTGGGGCGACCCCCCGACCGCGGCCGAGTGCCAGGCGTGGGTGTCGGGACTTTCGCAGGGCGGCTCGGCCGCGCTGGAGGCCGTGACCTACGGCCGCATCACCGGCTGCCCTCAGGCCGCGCCGGCCGCGCTGGCCAGCGCGGTTCGGGGCGCGCGGGCCTCGCGCGACACGGCCTACCTGGGGCGGTTGGCCGGTGTGGCCGGCCAGGTGCGGGACCCCGCGGTCTTCGCCGCGGCGCTGGAGGTGGCCGGCGACGGACGCGCATCCAGCGCCGGCCGGGTGCTGGGGCTGCTGGTCACGGTGTCGTCGCTGGGGAGCAGCCAGGACGTGCCCGGGTACAGCCGGCCCCTGCTCTTTACGCAGACGCTCCCCGCCACCGGCCTGTGCGGTCTGGCGCTCGAGGGCGGCGGCGCGGTGATCGACAACCCGCTCGCGTCCGATGCGGCAAGGCAGGCGGCGCGCGTCGTGGATGCCATCCTCTACTCCACCGGCGAGCCGGCGGTTGTGCAGAACCTGGCCCGCTGCGTCCGCTCTGCCTTCGCGAGCGAAATTCCGCCGCAGGTAGACGTGTCGAAGATCCGCGTGGACTACGTGTGCGGGAACACGGTGCGGGTGCAGAACCACACGGGAGCCGAGATCACGCTCACCATCACCACCACGCCGGCGGTGGGTGACAGCGAGACCGAGGACCACCCCATCCCGGGCAAGGGCGGATGGACCTCGCTGGAGGTGCCGACCGCCGGCCCCATCCGGGTGACGTACGACGGGACCCTCATCGCGACACTGGCGAACACCGGGCGTGGCTGCGGCGGCGGCGGCTGAGCCTCTGCGTTACGGGTAGCCGGGACGTGATTGGCCCCGGTTCGTGAAATGAAGCCCCGCCCTCTCGAAGCCGAGAGAGCGGGGCTTTTCGCGACCGGCGCTGCTACGTCCAGAGGATCGGGATTCCGTACGGCTCCAGCGCGCGATCGTGCGTCACCAACGTGTGGCCTTCCGTCTGTGCCTGCGCCACGAGCATGCGATCAAAGGGGTCGCGGTGGTGCTCCGGGAGCGTGGCGACCGCGGCGGCGTGCGCAAAGGTGATCGGCAGCTTCTCGAATCCGTTCACCTCGGCGACCGCGTCGAACGGCACGTTCAGGGTCAGCTTCCCGGATCGCGCTTTGATGGCAGCCTCCCACGCGGAGGCCGCGCTCACCACGACGCGTCCGGCGCTCCGGATGGCGTCGCGCGCGTTCTCTTGAAGCCGCGGCGAGTCGGTGCTCCACCAGAGCAGGACGTGCGTATCGAGGAGTAGTCTCACGACCCCTCTTCGTCCGTGGCCTCGCCGTTGAATGCGGCGAGGATGTCTGGCGGAAGCGGGTCGTCGAAGTCGTCGGAAAACCAGATCTGCCCCTTCAGCGCTCCTGGCTCCCGCGACACCGACGGTGCGGGGAGGGGCATCAGCCGGGCGACCGGGCGGCCGGCCTTCGCGATGATGATCTCCTCGCCGGCGGCGGCGCGCTCCACCAGTTGCGAAAGGTGTGTCTTCGCTTCGTAGAGGTTCACGGTGGAGCTCATTCCTCCCTCCGGAGTTGGTCAAGGTTGGTCAAGTATAACTCTGGCGGGCGCTATAGCGGTAGTGTCATTTTTTTACAGGCGGGCTTTTCCGTTTGTGGCGTGTAACGGCACGCCGGTTGCCTTGTACGCCGGCATGTTAGTAATCGCGAGAGAGATCCGGGGCGCGCACGAAGAGGCCGCGCAGGAGGTTCACCAGAAGGTGGACTACGAGATGCTGGGCTCCGGGGTGGGAGCGCAGGCGGGGTGGCCGTGGGCGCTGTTCGCCGCGGGAATGACCGCCGCTGTCACGTTCTTTTTCATCTACACGCCGCACTGACCCGCCGGTTGACAGGCGGGGAGCGCGGGGATAGATTCCCAGGCTCCAATGCTGTACAAGTGGGGGCCGGCAGGCCCTCCACCTTTCGGCTTCGTCTCCCCAGCGGGGGCGAATGCTGCCGGGTCCGCGCATCGCGCCTCGCCCCGTCCGTCTCCACCGGAGCACGGAGTGCGTGTGCGCGTGGACGGATCTGAGCGTTTCAGATCCGTCTTTTTGTTTCCCCCGAATTCGGAGAGCGGCGCCATCCAAGAGAAAGTGCGGGTGAATCGGCAGATCCGTATCAGCCCCGTCCGGGTGATCAGCCCGGAAGGCGAGCAGCTCGGGATCCTGCCGATCGAACGGGCGCAGGAGATCGCGGAAGAGCAGGGGCTGGACCTGGTGGAAGTCGCACCGCTGGCCCGGCCGCCGGTCTGCCGCATCATGGACTACGGCAAGTTCAAGTACGAGGAGCAGCGCCAGCAGCGCGAGGCGCGGAAGAAGCAGCACCACGTACAGATCAAAGAAGTCAAGATGCGTCCCGGGATCGAGGACCACGACTACGACTTCAAGCTCCGCCACGCCCGCCGCTTCCTCGAAGAGGGGAACAAGGTCAAGCTGACCATGATGTTCCGCGGGCGCCAGATGGCCCATCCCGAGTTCGGGCGGCAGGTGCTGGACCGCGTGTCGGTGGCGCTCCAGGACATCAGCAAGGTAGAGTCGCACCCGATGATGGAAGGGCGCAGCATGGTGATGATGATCGCGCCGCTGAAGCCTCCCTCCAGCCCGTCTGGAGGTTCCGATCGGTCCGCCCCCGCGAGCACGGGAGGGGACGATCGCCCCGCACCCGCGGCCGCGGGTGCATCTCAACGGCCCGCGCCGGTTGCGCCGCGGGCTCCCGAACGACCCGCGCCGCCCGCGGCCGAGTCGAAATAAAGGAAGTCATCCGATGCCGAAGATGAAGACCCACCGGGGTGCGGCGAAGCGCTTCAAGGTGACGGCCAAGGGCCGCGTGAAGCGTGGGAGCGCCATGCACAGCCACATCCTGACCAAGAAGTCGCCGAAGCGGAAGCGGAACCTGCGCGGCACCACCATGCTCGCCAAGCCGGACGAGAAGCGCGTGAAGCGCCTCCTCCTGGCCTGACGCGCGCTTTCGCAACCGAATAGAGAGGGTTTGGACTCATGCCTCGCGTAAAGAACAACGTCGCCCGCCTGCGGCGGAAGCGGCAGATCCTGGCGGACGCCAAGGGCTACTTCGGCCGCCGCAAGAACCTGTACAAGACGGCGAAGGAAGCCGTGGAGCGGGCCCGCCGCTATGCGTACCGGGACCGCAAGAACCGCAAGCGCGAGTTCCGCCGCCTGTGGATCGTCCGCATCAACGCCGCCGCCCGGATGAACGGGCTGTCGTACTCGCGCTTCATGAACGGCCTCAAGCGCGCCGGCATCGAGATCGACCGCAAGGTGCTCGCGGACCTCGCAGTGCGCGAGCCGCAGGCTTTTGAGCAGCTCGCCAGCGCCGCCACGGCGAACCAGGGCTGAGCTGGTCCTGTTTCGACGTTCCCGAGCGGCGCCGTGGACCTCCACGGCGCCGCTCGTGTTTTGCGGGGTAGCCAAATGCCGGGCCGCCGTCCAGATTGTGGCGGCGGAGCACGATCAACCCTGCGAGGGCGCGATGAACCGACGCCGGCTCACCATCGTTCGCGAGCGGCCCAGGTTCAGGGCGCTCGAAATCGTGTGCACGATCGTGCTTTGCGTCATCGTGTACCTCCTTTCCACGCCTCTGCTCGACTGGGTGCGCGGGATGGGCGGGTACACGATCATCGGGCGATGACCTTCGCGGCGGTCACAAGGCGGAACAGGTAAGATGAGCATCACGGAAGAGCTGATCGCGCAGCTTCGCGCGCTGGAGTCGGAAGGCGGGGCGGCGATTGGCGCGGCGGATGGGGCCGAGGCGCTGGAGGCGGTACGGATCGACCTGCTCGGCCGGAAGGGGCGGCTGACCGGGATCCTGCGCCGCCTGGGCGAGCTGTCGCCCGGGGAGCGGCCCGCGGTGGGGGCGGAGGGGAACCGCGTGCGCGATGCGCTCAACGCCCTCTTCGATGCGCGGACCGCCGCCCAGGCCGCGGCGGCGGACACGGGGCCACGCGAGGACCTGACGCTCCCCGGGCGCGCGCCGTGGCGGGGCGGGATCCATCCCGTGCGGCAGGTGGTGGACGAGATCTGCGAGATCTTTCGGGACCTGGGGTTCAGCCGCGTGGCGGGGCCGGAGGTGGAGACGACGGAGTACAACTTCGCCAAGCTCAACTTCCCGCTCGACCACCCCGCGGCGGACATGCACGACACGTTCTACCTGGGTGAGGGGGTGCTGCTGCGCACCCACACCTCGCCGATGCAGGCGCGCATCATGGAGGCGCACGCGCCGCCGATCCGCGTGGTGATCCCCGGCACCGTGTACCGCCGCGACCCGTTCGACGCGAGCCACGCGCCCGCCTTCGAGCAGATCGAGGGGCTGGCCGTGGACGAGGGCGTCACCTTTGCCGACTTCAAGGCGACGCTCGCCCTGTTCGTGCGCCGCTTCTTCGGGCCGGACGCAAAGACGCGCTTCCGCCCCTCGTACTTCCCCTTCACCGAGCCGTCGGCGGAGGTGGACGTGTCGTGCATGATCTGCGGCGGTTCAGGCTGCTCGGCGTGCAAGGGGACGGGGTGGATGGAGATCATGGGCGCTGGGATGGTGCATCCCAACGTCTTCAAGCACGCCGGCATCGATCCCGAGCGCTACACCGGCTACGCCTTTGGAATGGGGCCGGGGCGCATCGCGATGCTGCGCTACGGCATCACGGACATCCGGCTGCTGTACGAAGGAGATGTGAGGTTCCTGGGGCAGTTCGCGTAACTGCGGGGAATGGGGAATGGGGAATGGGTGGCTCAGTGGATGACGGTGTTCCCGCGTTCCTGGTGCGGCTGATGGAGCGGTGGGAGGAGCAGGAGATCAGGAGCGGCGGCGGGGCGGGGGAGGATGAGGTGCGCGGGTTCGAGGAGCGGCATCGGGTGCGGCTTCCGGCGGGACTGCGACACTACTTCCGTCACGTCGGCGGGATCGCGGTGGATGGGGAGAGTCCCGCGCTCGACCAGGACCTGATCCGCTTCTGGCCGCTGGACGAGGTGAGCGCGCTCGCGCAGGCGTGGGTGCCCGCGCCCGAAGCGGAGCGGTGGTTCGTGATCGGCGACTACGCGATGTGGACGTGGGCTTACGTCGTCCGGCTGTCCTCCGATGCGGAAGAGGCGGCGCCCGTCGCGGTGAGCTTCGGATCAGCGGAGTTGCGTCCCATCGCCGAGTCCTTCGAAGCATTCGTGGAGATGTATCTGCGGCGCGATCCGCTGGTGATCTCGCCTGACCAGTAAACGACACACGGCGGTCCATGAACGTCTCGTACCTCTGGCTCAAGTCCCTCGCGCCCGGCCTACAGGGCACCGCTGAGGAGATCGCGCACCGCCTCGCCCTCCTGGGCGCGCCGGTGGACGAGCTCACGCACCTCGGCGCGGGGATCGGCGACGTGGTGATCGCGCGCGTGGAGGAGGTGTGGCAGCACCCCAACGCGGACCGGCTGCGCGTCACGCGCGTCAACGCCGGCGGCGAGACGGTGCAGGTGGTGTGCGGCGCGCCGAACGTGGAGGCGGGCCGCTTATACCCGTTCGCGCCGGTTGGGGCGACGCTGCCGGGCGGGATGACCATCGGCAAGGCCAAGCTGCGCGGAAAGGTCAGCGAGGGGATGCTCTGCTCCGCGCGTGAGCTGGGGCTGGGGCGCGACCACTCGGGGCTGATGACGCTGAACGGCGACTACGCGCCCGGCACCCGCTTCGTGGACGCGCTGGGGCTGGACGACTACCGCCTCCTCATCGACGTCACGCCGAACCGCGGCGAGCTGCTGTCGCACGTGGGCGTGGCGCGCGAGCTGGCGCCGGGCGGGGTGGCGGGGGTGGAGCTTCCGGCGTTTCCGAATGCCTCGGGCGTGCGGCTGGAGACCCGAACGGGCCAGCTTGACGGCGAGGTGGCCGGCGTGCGGGTGCGGATCGAGGACGAGGCGGGTTGCCCTCGCTACATGGGCGCGGTCGTGCGCGGCGTGCGCGTGGGGCCGTCGCCGGAGTGGCTGGCGACGCGGCTGCGCGCGGTCGGGCTGCGCCCGATCAACAACATCGTCGACGCCACCAACTACGTCCTCCATGAGGTGGGCCAGCCGCTGCACGCCTTCGACCTGGCCAAGCTGCGCGGCGGCGAGGTGCGCATCCGACGCGCGCGCGACGGCGAGTCGATAGTCACGCTGGACGGAACGGAGCGCTCACTTGTCGCCAGCGACCTGGTGATCGCGGACGGGGAGGGCGCTGTCGCCATCGCGGGGGTGATGGGCGGCGCCAACAGCGAGGTGGACGAGGGGACCACGGACATCTTCCTCGAGTGCGCCCTCTTCGAGCCGAAGACGGTCCGCCGCACCCGCAGCCGCCTCGTCCTCTCCACCGACGCGTCGTACCGCTTCGAGCGCGGCGTTGATCCGGAGGGTCAGCCGGTGGCGCTGGAGCGCGTGGTGGAACTGATCGTGGCGGTGGCGGGCGGCACGCCGCAGGAAGCGCTCGACCTCAACCCGAGCCCGTGGGAGCGGCGCGTGGTGGCGCTGCGCCCCGAGCGGGTGAAGCGCGTCGTCGGCGCCGAAGTCGCGCCCGCGGAGATCTCGACGCTGCTGGCGGAGATCGGCTTCGAAGTGGACGCAGATGCGTCGCCGATGCGCGTGGTCGTCCCGGGCTTCCGCGGCGACGTCGAGGAGGAGATCGACCTCATCGAGGAGATCGCGCGGCGCCGCGGCTACGACTCCTTCCCCGACGAGCTGGCGCCGTTCCGGCCGAGCAGCGTGCCCGAGGCGCCGGTGGTGGAGGTGGAGCGGCGAATCGCGGAGCGTTTCGTGGGGTGGGGCTTCCTGGAGGCGCGCACCACCGGGTTCGTGCCGGAGAGCGCGGGCGAGGTGCGGGTGCTCAACCCGCTCTCGGCCGAGGAAGGTTTCCTGCGCACCTCGCTCGTGCCGGGCCTGTTGCGCCGCGTGGAGCACAACTTCGCCCACGGCGTGCGCGACGTGCGGCTTTTCGAGATCGGCACCGCGTTCAGCGCCGGGCCGGCGGGGGGGATGCCGCACGAGGAGCGTCGCGTGGCGGCGGCGTTCAGCGGCGCGCGTGCTCCGCGGCACTGGACGGGCGAGGCCGGCACTTACGAGGTGTGGGACCTCAAGGGGATGCTGGAGGAGCTCGTCCGCGAGTACCCGGACGCGCGCGTGGACGTGCTTGGCGCCGGCTTCACCGTCGTGGGGCCGGACGGGAGCCTGGGTGGAGGCGGGGCGGGCGAGGGGGTGGATGCGCCCGCGTGGGCGGCGCCGGTGTGGACGCTGGAGCTGCGCCTTCCCGCCGCGGCGATGGACCGCCGCGGCATCCGCTACGCGCCCCTGCCCACGCAGCCGGCCTCCGAGCGCGACCTGGCGCTCCTGGTGCCGCACGCCGTCACCGCCGAGCAGGTGGGCGCGACGATCGTGGAGGCCGCGTCCGCGCTGCTGGAGGGGCTCGCGCCGTTCGACCTGTACGAGGGGAAAGGACTTCCGGAGGGGACGCGCAGCGTGGCCTGGCGCCTCCGCTTCCGCGCCACGGACCGCACGCTGACCGACGCCGAGGTGGATGCCCAGGTGGAGCGGGTGCTGCGTGCCCTGGAGGAGCGCCATGGTATCCGACGCCGCTGAATCCGCCGGGCCCGCCGCCGGCTGGGAACGGCTGGAGCTCGCCGCGCGCTCCGCCGCATCCGCCGTCGCCGACTGGCGCAGCCGCGCCCGCGAGGCGGAGGCCGAGGTTGACCGCCTGCGCCGCGAGCTGGAGGCGGTGGGCGCCGCCACCCCCGACGACGCAGGCGGCGAGCTGCGCCGGCTGCGTGCCGAGAACGCCCTCCTCAGCAGCCGGACGGACGAGGCCCGCCAGCGCATCCAGGCGCTGCTGGCCCGCCTCGCCATGCTGGAGGCACGCCGATGAACCGCGCACGCCTCACGCGCCACTCGGTCACGGTGGAGATCGCGGGGGAGAAGCACGTCCTGCGCTCCGAGCTGCCGCCGGAGGACACGCGCGCCATCGCCGCGCACGTGGACAGCACCCTGCGCGGCCTTCCCGGCTACCAGACGCTGGAGCCCTTTCGCGCCGCCACCCTGGCCGCGCTCTCCATCACCGACGAGCTCTTCCACGCCCGCGAAGAGCTGCGCCGCCTGCGCGAGGAGATCGCGCAGCGCACCGCCGAGCTCGCCGCCATCCTGGAAGAAGGGGGGGAGGACGACGCCGCGAAACGCCCCCGCGGCAACGCACGAAGGGGCTGAGCGCCACTCATCCGTTTCCACGACAGGGTTGCGGTGGAAGCTGGCGCGCACCTAAGTTGAGAATGCGGCTTCCCCGCCGCCGCGCTGGAGAATGCGTGTATGGAACGGTGGCGGGTCGGTACGAGTCTGCCGCCGTACTTATTTGTGACAAGACGCGGGCCCCGGCCCGCCCTGGAATAAAATCACAATGGAAATCCTGCTGATCGCCGTGGCCCTCCTCGTGGGAGCGGCCGCCGGCTTCTTCGTGGGGAAGAACGTTCTCGAAAGCCGCCTCCGCGCGAGCCGCGCCACCGCCGAGGACGAGGCGGAGCGCATCCGGGGCGCCGCCGTGCAGGAGGTGGACGCGCTGCGCAAGGCGGAGGTGCTGAAGGGGCGCGAGGAGGCGATCCGCGCCCGCGAGGAGTGGGAGCGCGAGGAGGCCCGCCGCCGCGACGATGTGGAACGGGTGGAGCGCCGCCTCCAGGAGCGCGAGGAGGCGCTCGACCGCAAGTTCCACCTGCTTGACGAGAAGGGGCAGGCGCAGGAGCAGCGCGCCGAGGCCGTGGTGCGGCGCGAGAAGCGGCTGGAGGAGCAGGAGAAGGAGCTGGAGGGGCGCGCCGGCGAGGTGCAGCACCGCCTGGAGTCGCTCGCCGGCCTCACCGCCGACGAGGCGCGCCGCCAGCTGATGCACGAGATGGAGGAGGGGGCCAAGGCCGCCGCCACGCACCGCATCCGCGAGATCAAGGAAGAGGCCCGCCGCAACGCGGAGCGCGAGGCGAAGGAGATCATCTCCCTCGCCATCCAGCGCATCGCCGCGGACCACACGGCCGAGACCACCGTCTCCGTCGTCGCGCTGCCTTCGGACGAGATGAAGGGGCGGATCATCGGGCGCGAGGGGCGCAACATCCGCGCGTTCGAGCAGGCCACCGGCATCGACGTCAACATCGACGACACCCCGGAGGCGGTCGTCCTTTCTGGCTTCGACCCCATCCGCCGCGAGACGGCGCGCCTGGCGCTGGAGAAGCTGGTCTCCGACGGCCGCATCCACCCCGGGCGCATCGACGACGTGGTGGCCAAGTCGCGCAAGGAGGTGGAGAACGGGATGCGCGAGGCCGCCGAGGAGATCCTGTACGAGCTGGGGATCCACGGCGTGCACCCGGAGGTGGTCAAGGTCCTGGGACGCTTGAAGTTCCGCACCTCGTACGGGCAGAACCAGCTCCTCCACAGCAAGGAAGTGGCGATCCTGGCCGGCAACATGGCGGCCGAGATGGGCTTCGACGCCACCCTCGCCAAGCGGATGGGCCTTCTGCACGACGTGGGGAAGGGGATGACCCACGAGCACGAGGGGACGCACGTGGAGCTCGGCTGGAACCTGGCCAAGAAGTACAACGAGCCGCCGCAGGTGCTGAACGCCATCAAGGCGCACCACGACGAGGAGCCGCACCTCTATCCCGAGTCGTTCCTGGTGACGGCCGGCGACGCCATCAGCGGCTCGCGCCCCGGCGCCCGCCGCGAGATGTTCGAGACGTACGTGAAGCGCCTGGAGAAGCTGGAGGAGATCGCGCTCTCCTTCCCCGGCGTGGAGCGCTGCTTCGCGATCCAGGCGGGCCGCGAGCTGCGCATCATGGTCATCCCCGAGCAGGTGACCGACGAGGAGATGTCGCGCCTGAGCGAGGAGACGGCGCGGCGCATCGAGGCGGAGCTTCAGTATCCCGGCCAGATCAAAGTCGTCGTCGTGCGCGAGACCAAGGCCGTCGACTTCGCGCGCTGATCCACGATCTTTTTACATCAGAGGGCCCGGCTTCCGTGTGGAGCCGGGCCCTCTTTTGTCTCACGCAAAGGCGCGAAGACGCAAAGACAAGAGCGGAAGACCAAGTCGTCTTCGCGTCTTTGCGCCTTTGCGTGAGGCCGGTTTTGAGACACCGTCCGCACGATGACGTGGGCCAGGTGGCGGATGCCGCAGGCGGGGGTGTGCGGAGGTTGGGACGCGCGATAGATTGCGCGCGTCAGACGTACGGGATCACTAGAACGGGGTGAGGCGGGGCGAGTGAAGATCCTTTTCGTGGCGGACGTCATCGGCTCGCCGGGGCGGCGCGTGGTGACGCAGCTCCTGCGGCTCGTGCGCAAGGACGTAGGGGCGGACGCTGTCATCCTCAACGGCGAGAACTCCGCCGGCGGGTTCGGCATCACGCCCGACACCGTCCGCGAGTTCCTGGAGCTGGGGGTGGATGTCATTACCACCGGCAACCACGTGTGGGACAAGAAGGAGATCCTCCCTCTCCTAGACCGCGAGGCGCGTCTCCTGCGGCCCGCCAACTACCCGCCTCCCAACCCCGGACGCGGGCATACGGTGGTCAAGGTGGGGGCGGTGCGGCTGGCGGTGATCAACCTGCAGGGGCGCACCTTCATGCCTCCGCTGGACGATCCCTTTCGCATGGCCGATGCGCTCATCGCGGAGCTGCGCGGCGAGGCGGACGTGATCGTGGTCGACTTCCACGCGGAGGCGACGAGCGAGAAGCAG
>DASVVI010000679.1:0-10329 GCA_036386635.1 Longimicrobium sp. | reverse complement strand
GTTCGCGGCGTGGGACCGGGAGCGGCGGCGGCTCTTCGTGGCGCGCGACCAGTACGGCCACACGGCGCTCTACTACCACGCCACGCCGCGCTTCTTTGCGTTCGCGTCCGGCCACGAAGCGCTGTTCCGGCTCCGGGGCGTCCCGCGCCGCGTCAACGATCTGCACGTGGCGGAGATGTTCTTCGGGTGGCCGGGCGACGGAACCGCGACGCTGTGGGAAGACGTGCGGCGCCTTCCGCCGGCGCACTGCCTGACGGTGTCGGCATCGGGCGTCTCCGTGCGCGAGTACTGGCGGGCGCAGGATGCTCCCCAGGTGCGGCTGGGCTCGGACGAGGCGTACGTGGAGCGCTTCCTGGAGCTCTACACGCAGGCCGTGCGCAGCCGCCTCCGCTCGCACCGGCCGGTGGGCTCCACGCTGACCTCGGGGCTCGACTCCAGCTCGGTGACGGTGCTGGCCGCGCGGGAGCTGCGTGCGCAGGGGCGGCCGCTGGTGGCGTTCACCGCAGCGCCGCGCGATCCGGCGCCGGACGACGGGACGGGCGCCACGCCGCTGGTGGACGAGTGGCCGCTCGCGCACGCGGCCGCGGAGTACATCGGAGTCGCCGAGCACGTGAAGGTGAGCGGCGTGCAGGTGAGTCCGCTGGATGCCCTCCTGCGCACGCCCGCGATCCATTCCGAGCCGGCGCCCGCCGCGCTGGGCCACTACTGGGTGCACGACATGCTCTCGGCCGCCCGGCAGCGCGGGCTCGGGACGCTGCTGGTGGGGCAGAGTGGGAATGGCACGGTGTCGTGGAACGGCGGCAGCCTCGCGCTCCCCCACCTCGCCGCCGCGGGAGCATGGGGAACGGTGCGGCGCGAGCTCGCGGGCGAGAGCCGGGCGACGGGGGTGCCGGTGGCGCGCGTGGCGTGGCGACGGCTGTTCTGGCCCGTGATCGATGGGGCGCGGGTGCAGCTCCGCTGGAGCTTCAAGGAGCCGCGCACGGTCTGGTCGCGGCACATGCCCCTCGACCCGGGGTTCCTCGCGCGCTCCGGAATCGTGCGGCACATGCGGCGCACCGAGCACCGCGTGGGGTGGTTCTCCGCGTGGACGCCGCGGGGCGAACAGCTCGCGACCATCCTGCCCGGGCTGAGAGCGACGGGCGCGTTCTGGCACGAGATCGGCGCCGCGTACGGGCTGGAGGTGCGAGACCCCACGGCAGACCTCCGGCTGCTGGAGTTCTGCCTCGGCATTCCCCGCGGCCAGTTCGTCCGCAACGGCCAGAGCCGCTGGCTCATCCGCCGGGCCATGGAAGGGCTGCTCCCGCCGGAGGTGCAATGGAACACCCGGCGCGGCATGCAGTCGGGCGACATGACCCGGCTCGCGCTGGGGGAGCTCGGATCCATCGGCGAGGTGGTCGCGCGGGTGGAATCGTCGCTCCAGGCGCCCCGGTACATGTCCATGCCGCTGCTCCGCCGGCTCTGGGAGGATCTCCAGCGGCCCGAGACCGCCGAAGAGGGGATTCCCGTGTACTACCTCTTTGGGATGCTCTCCGTGGGGTTGTTCCTGATCCGCGAGGAGGACGCGGCGCGCGGGGGCTAGCGGGTCCCGGGCGCGCCCCTTGCTTGATGGCGAAGAAACCAGCACGTTTATCCCCGCAGGCCCACCTCATCTTCAGGAGACCGTCCATGCAATCGAGCTCGAACGACGCAACACCGCAGGCCCTCCGAGCTCCGGGCGCGGAGACCCCTTCCGGCGGAAAGCTGGCGTGGCACACCCCGCAGGTCGAGGAAGTCCCGTTCACCCGCACCGAAGCCGGTGGGGGGGGCGCGACCTACGACGCGGGCTTCTACTCCTTCGGCTCCATTTGACGGACACCGTCGACGTTCGGAAAACGCCGGCGCCTCTCCTCTTTCGGATCAACAGACCCGTCGCCCACGTACAGGGCGGCGGGATCTTGCTGGAGCATGGCCCGAGCGGCTCGGGGATGAAGCTCAACGACACCGCCCGGCGCATCTGGGAGCTGACCGACGTGCCCATCGGCCTGGACGCGCTGTGCACGCGGGTCGCATCCGAGTTCGAGATCGGCCCGGGCGAGTGTGACCAGGCGGTGCGGGCGTTCCTCGACGATCTCGCGCGGCGCGGGCTGGTGGACGAAGTGGCCGAGGCGCCCGGCGACGCGGGGGTGCGGAGCCGCTACCTCGACCTGCTGAAGCGCACCCTGGTCAACCTCATCTACCCCGAGCACGAGCTCCGCATCGAGCTGCTGGAGGAGCACGGCCGGCCCGGCGGGCTGGCTGGCGAGCAGCTCATGCGCGACATCCGCTACCGGCAGCCCGCGGAGTACGAGGAGATCGTCGCCTCCAAGCTCGACGGGGCGGTGCGGCGCAGGCGCCCCAGCCGCTTCTCGCACACCATGGTCGGGATGGCGCGCCTGGACAACCTGGAGTACTGCGCGCGCAGGGTGTTCGCGGACGGCGTTCCGGGCGACTTCATGGAGGCGGGGGTGTGCCAGGGAGGCGCCGCCATCTTCATGCGCGGGCTGCAGGTGGCGCTCGGCCAGGAGGACAGGCGCGTATGGCTGGCCGACTCCTTCGAGGGGCTGCCGCCGCCGACGCACGAGGTGGACAGGGCATGGGACCTCGACTGGAGCGAGGAGCGGCAGCCCTGGCTGGCGTGCGACATCGCCGCGGTGCGGGACAACTTCCGCACCTACGGACTGCTGGACGACGGCGTGCGCTGGCTGCGGGGGTGGTTCTCGGACACGCTTCCCGAGGCGCCGGTCGAGCGGCTGGCGATCCTGCGCGCGGACGCCGATCTCTACCAGTCCACCCGCGAGATCCTGGACTCGCTGTACCACCGGGTGTCCCCCGGCGGCTTCGTGGTGATCGACGATTACGCCGTCGATGCATGCCGCCACGCGGTGGACGAGTTCCGCGAGGAGCACGGGGTGACCGAGCCGATTCGCCGGATCGACTGGACCGGCGTGTACTGGCGGCGGGAGGCGTGACGGAGCGGTTCGCGGCCCTGGTGCTGCACCCCCACGCCATGCGGGGTGAGAACGAAGGGGTCTGGTACCAGAGCGTCGAATACCCGGCGCGCCTCTTCGCGGACGACGGGGAGTGGCGGGTGGATGCGCTCGGCGCCAACGACCCCGCCGTTCCCGCCGCGGCGCTCGCGTGCGACGTGCTCGTCGTCCACATGCTGAACACCCCTGAGCTGGAGTCGGTGATCCGGCTGCGGCGCGAGCGCGGCCGGCCCACTGTCTACGAGATCAGCGACAACATCCTGGCGGTCGGCGGCTGGCTTCCCGCCACGCACGCCCTGCGCAGCCCCCTCGTACGCCAGCAGATCTTCCGCTACGCCGCGCTGTCCGACGGTGTGCAGACGTACTCTCCGGGAGTAGCGGAGGCGTTCGCCAGCCTGGGCGAGCGCGTCGCGGTCGTCGACTACTCGCTCCCCGTCGTTCCGGAGCAGCTCCCCACCAAGCCGGAGGGCTTCGTCTTCGGCTGGTCCGGCTCCACGTCGCACCGGGAGGACCTCCTGGCGCTGGCGCCGGTGGTGACCGACTTCTGCCGGCGCCACTCCGACGCGACCTTTGCGTTCATGGGGAACCGGCGGCTGCTGGGGGAGTGCTTTCCGGAGATTCCGGAGGCGCAGCTGCAATACAGGCCGTTCAGCCCGCATCCCGAGTACCTGGAGTTCGTCCGCGGCTGGCACGCGGGCATCGCGCCCGCCGAGGACACCCCGTTCAGCCGCGGGCGGTGCGACGCCAAGTTCGTCGAGTATGCCGCGGGCGGCGCGGTCCCCCTCCTCAGCGACATCCCCATCTACCGGCCGCACGCCGGCTTCGCGCCCCTGTTCCGGCACCCGGGCCAGCTCGCGTCGGTGCTCGAGGAGCTGTACCTCGATCGGGAGGCGCTGCGGCGGCTGGCCGGGCGGGCCCACGATTGGGTGCGGACGAATCGCACCTCCGAGCCCGGCCGCGCGTCGCGCAAGCGCTTCTACCGGTCGCTTCTGCCGCCCTCGGCCACGCCCTCGCGCGATTCCGTGCCCGCACCCTCACCCGCGATGGCCGCGGCGCTGGAGGAGGCGCAGGACGCCCATCAGCGGCAGGACCACGAGCGGTGCCTCGAGATCTGCCGCGAGCTCCTGCGCGCGCTGCCGGACTTCGCGCAAGCGGCGTGGCTCGCCGCTTTCAGCCTGGACGCGCTGGGCAGGCACGAGGAGCTGCTCGATTCGCCGGACGCCCGCGAGCGCTCGCCGGCCTATGCGGACCTGCACGCCGAGCTGCGCTACCACGCCGCCCGCCGCGTTCGTCCCGACGCCGCCGCCCGCCACTTCGAAGCCATCCAGAGCCCCCTGCGGCGCCTCCGTCTGCGTGCGACCGAGGCCGGCGACCGGGTGGAGTACTACCGTGAAGTGCTCCGGCACCACCCGTACGACTTCTTTGCGCTCTTTGCCCTGATGCAGCTGCTGAAGCAGGCGGGGACGGCGGACGGCCCCGAGATGGCGGCGCTCTGGGAGCGCGCGAGCCTCGTCGCCCCGGAGCGGGTGCCCCACGCGCACCGGCCGGCGCGCCTTGCGCCTTTCCTTCCCGTCTGATGGCCGCGCACTTCCGGTACGCGGTGTACGGCCTCGCGGTGCGCTGCAACCAGCCGCTGCCGGCGGCGCCGAGCGCCCACGACGGTCCCGTCGACCTGGACATCGACATCCCGGCGACGCCGGCTCGTTCGCTGGACTGGGACGGGCCGGAGCCGGTCTACGCGGGTCAGGAGAGCTTCTGGCAGCTGGACGACCACACCTGGCGGCTCGGCTACACGGACCCGGTCAGCGGCGCGCGGTGGGACCTCACCTGCGAGCGCGGGGCGCGAATGACGGTGCGCTGGATGGAGGGGATATCGTTTCCCGACGTCCGCACGTTCGTTCTCAACTCCGCCATCCCGGTGGCGCTCCACCTGCGGGGCATCCCCTGTCTGCACGCCAGCGGCATCGTCGTGAACGGACGGGGGGCGCTGTTCCTGGGGGCGTCCGGCACGGGGAAATCGACTACCGCGGCGGCGATGGTGGCCGCCGGCAACGAGCTCCTGACCGACGACGTGGCGGCGCTCGACCTCCGCGCGGACCAGGTGCTGGTGCGCCCCGGCCTCCCACGGGTTCGGCTGCTCGCCGAGAGCGCCGCGGCCGTGAACGAATCGTTCGACCTGCTCGCCCCCGTCTGGAGCGACGCCTCGTTCAGCGCCAAGCGCTACCTGGACGCGCCGGGCGGCGGGGGAGCGGCCCGGCTCGGCGTCATCTACCTGCTCGCACGCCGCGAGGCGGAACCGCGCGAGCCGTCGGTCACGCCGCTGGCGCCGCGCGAGGCGTTGCGGTGGCTGATGGAGCACACTTGCGGCAAGGTGTGGCTGGACGCGCCCCGGCGGGCGCGCCTCTTCCAATCCCTGGCGCGTGTGACGGAGATGGTGCCCGTGCGGACGGTCCACCGGGGCGACCGGCTGGCGGACTTGCCGAAGCTGGTCGAGCTGCTGTCCGAGGACGCTGGCGTGGTGACCTCGCGGTGTTGAGCCCCGCGGAAGTGCGCTCCGCCGTGGATCTCGAGCGCCTTCTCGCCTCGCTCGTGTGCGGGCGCGCCGATCCGCGCGAGGTGTGCGCGGCGGATGCCGGGGCGCTGGCGCCGCTCGCCCTCGCGCACGGGCTGGGCCCCATGCTCTTTGCGGCCGTGCAGGATGCGGGGATCACCATCGCCGGCTCGGGCTGGGCGCCGCTCGCGGGGTATGCGCGCGACGCCGCCACGCGGTACCTGCTGGCGCGCGTGGAGCAGGCGCGCATCGAGGCGGCGCTCGCGGCGGCCGGCATCGAGTGGGTGTGGCTGAAGGGGTACGCCCTCGCCCACACCGTTTACCCGCGCCCCGCGCTCAGGTCGATGAAGGACCTCGACCTGCTCGTTCCGGCTGATCGTTGCGAAGATGCGGAGCGCGCGGTGCTCGCGCTCGGCTACCGCCCCGCGGCGGACGCGCCGCTGATGTTCCGCGGCGGCGGGCGGGTGGCGCATCATCTCCCCACACTGCGGTCGCCGGGCGGGCTCCTGGTGGAGATGCACAGCGGCCTGCATCCCTCCCAGCTCCTGCGCGTGTCGGAGCATCTGCACTGGTTTCGCGCGCAGGTCGTGGAGACGGATGCCGGGGGCGTGCGGGTGCGTCACTTCACCCCCGAGGCGCAGCTTCTACACCTCGCCGCCCACGCCATCCTGCAGCATGGCGAGGCGGAACGGTACCTCCAGCGCTTCCTCGACTGCCACCTCGTCGTAGCACGAACGCCGCGGCTGGATTGGGACGTTGTGCTGGGCCAGGCCGCGGCGCTCGACTGGACGTATGCCCTCCACCGGGCGCTCACCCGGGCGCGCGAGCACTTCGGCACGCCCGTCCCCGAGCACGTCCTGCGCGCCCTCGACGAGCGCGGCACGCCGGCGACGCACGCGACGAATCTTGCCCTCGCGCTCGCACGACCGGGCGCGGACGAGCCGCTGGAGCGCGCGCGGGTGATCGCGACCGCGCAGCCGCTCCACGTGCGGCTGTACGTGGGCCTGCGCACGGTCGTTCCCTCGCCAACCTACATGCGGTGGCGATACGCGGCGAAGGCGTGGGAGCTTCCGGGCGCCTACGTGCGGCGCTGGTGGGGGATCGCGCGGCGGATACTCGGCGGGCGGTCGCGCGGCTGACGCGTCAGATCGCGCGCACCGCCACTTCCGGGGCGGCGGGGACGTCCACGCGCAGCCAGTCGTCCAGCAGGCGCTGCTGGGCGGGCGTGGGGCGCTCGGCGGGCCGCAGGAGGAGGCGCGTGGGGGCGGCCAGCTCCACCTCCATCTCCAGCGTCAGCAGCTCGTCTCTGCGGAAGACGGTGACGGGGACGCGCTCCCCCGCGCGGCGCTCGGCAAGGCGGACCGGCAGCGTCTCGGGGGTGGTGCGCACACCGTCCAGCGCGATCAGCTCGTCGCCGGCGTTGAGGCCGGCGCGGTGGGCGGGTGTGCCGGCGAGGACGTGCGACACGAGATTGCGGCCGCCCTCCGGCTTGAACTGGAGGCCGGTCTGCACCTCCGTGCGCGGGTCGGCGGCGGGAAAGGGCGCCGTCTCGTGCGCGGGGCGCAGGGTGAGGCCGGCCGCGGCGAGGATCTCGTCGAAGGGAAGCTCGTCCGTGCCGCGCAGCGCCAGGTCGAAGAAGGGGCGCAGATCGGTGCCCGCCACCTCGGCGGCGACGCGCTCGACTTCGCCCTCGGGAAAGCCGGTGTCGCGCGCGCCGAACTCGGTCCAGAGGCGCCGCATCACGTCGTCCAGCGACCGTGCGTTGTCCGTGTCGGCGCGGATGCGCAGGTCCAGCAGGAAGGCGATGAGCGCGCCCTTTTCGTAGTACGAGATCGACGAGTTGGGGGTGTTGGCGTCCGGGCGGTAGAACTTGATCCAGGTGTCCCACGACGAGTCCGCCAGCGACTGCACGGCGCGGCCCGGCAGAGACCGGAAGCGAGCGATGGCCTCGGCGAGCCGTTCCAGGTAGCGGTGCATCGTGATCAGCCCGGCGCGGCGCAGGAGGAGGTCCGTGTAGTACGTGGTGATCCCCTCCACCACCCACAGGTCGCGCGTGTAGTTCTCGGCCGTGTAGTCGAAGGGGCCGAGCACCGCGGGCCGGATTCGCTTCCCGTTCCACAGATGAAAGAACTCGTGCGCCACCAGCCCGAGGAAGCGCTCGTACGGCTGCCCGCGAAAGGCCCAGCGGTCCGCCAGCAGGGCGGTGGACTCGCGGTGCTCCAGGCCTCCCGAGCCGCCGGGGGTCAGGTGCACGATGAAGGTGTAGTCGCGGTACGGCAGCTCGCCGAAGAGCGCCTTCTCCGCCAGGACGATGCGCGCGGTGTCGGCCACCAGGCGCTCGCCTTCCACGTTGCCGCGCCCCCAGATCGCCCAGCGGTGCGTCTTCCCTTCCATCTCCCATTCCAGGAGCTGGTGCGTGCCGATCTCCAGCGGCGAATCGACCAGCTCGTCGTAGTGGACGGCGGTGAAGCGGCCATCGGCGCCGCGCAGCGCCGTGGTGATGCGCCAGCCCTCCGGCGCCTCCACCTCCAGATCGAGCGGGTCGCCCGCGCGGTCCTCGGGGAAGAGGAAGACGCTGGCGCCGTTGATGGAGGCGTGGGTGGCGTCCAGGTGGCTGGTGCGGACGGTCAGCTCGTTGGCGTACACCTGGTAGCGCACGCGCAGGGTGCCGTCCGCGGGCGGATCGACCAGCCAGCGGTTCTTGTCCGTCTTCGTCCAGGAAAGCGGAGCCCCCGCCCCGTCCGCGGCTTCGAAGCGCTGGACGTTGCGGGGGAACTCGCGCATCAGGTACGACCCGGGGGTCCACGACGGCATCGCGAGCGACGCCGGTCCATGGACCCCCTCCACCTCCACCTCGACGTGCAGGAGGTGCGTGTGCGGCTCGGGAAAGGAGAGCCGGTAGCGGACCGCGGGCACCCTAGCGGCGCCGGCGCCAGGCGAGCGCGGTCAGCGCCCCCGCCACGATCCCGCCGCCGATCGCCAGCGGCCGCGCGAAGCCGGAGACGCCGCTCTCCCTGGCGATGCTCCCCGCCATGAAGAGCATGTTCGCCGGGCGCTCGGCGAGGCGGCGCATCAGGTACGGGTACCAGCTCTCGCCAAAGGGCACGTACACGCGCACGTTGTACCCCTCCTCGCGCAGCCGCGTCTGCAGGTCGCGGCGGACGCCGTACAGCATCTGGAATTCGAAGGAGTCCTTGGAGATCCCCTTCTCCCACACGTAGCGGCGGGCGGCGTCGATGATCGCCTCGTCGTGCGTGGCGATGGCGGGGTAGTTGCCCGCGTCCAGCAGGCGCTCCATCTCCTGCACGAACATGCGGTCCGTGTCCGCCTTGTCCGGGAAAGCGACCGAGTCCGGCTCCTTGTACGCGCCCTTTACCAGCCGGACGCGCGCCTTGAGGGCGATCATCCGCTCCAGGTCGTCCGGGGTGCGGCGGAGGTACGACTGGAGGACGGTGCCGGTGTTGTGGAACCCCTCGGCCCACAGCGCCTCCACCAGCGCGACAGTGCGCTCGGTGTATTCGCTGCTCTCCATGTCCAGCCGAACGAAGATCTCGCCCGCGCCGTCGCCCAGCTCGCGTGCGCGCTGCAGCACCATCTCGATGTTGCGGCGGCAGAACTCGGGGTCCATGTCCAGCCCGAACTGCGTGGGCTTCACCGAGACGTTGGCGTCCAGCCCCTCCCGCTTCACCGTCTCCAGGATGCGGATCACCATGTCGGTGGCGGACTCGGCCTCCTCGCGGCTCTCTACGGCCTCGCCCAGGTAGTCCAGCGACACGGTGAGCCCCGCGTCGTTGAGCACGCGCGCGGCCTCCACCGCCTCCTCCAGCGTGTCGCCCGCGACGAAGCGCTGCGCCATCTGGCGGGAGATGGGGGTGCCGGTCACCATTCGCTTGGCGGTGGGGCTCTGGCTGAGGTACAGCAGGCTCTGCTTGAGCATGGTTCTGATGCTTTAAGGTCCGGGTGGGCTAGGCGCCCGCGTCTTCGTCTTCGCTGCGCTTGCGGCGGATGGTCTCGTCCAGCAGCGCGCGCACCTCGGCGAGCGAGAGCCCATTCAGCGCGTCTCGTGCCGCGGCTTCGGTGGGGGCGGCCACGAGGTCGCCCGTCTCCAGGTGCCCCATCACGGCGGTCCCCGTCTGCGCCCAGCGCACGAACACCAGGTACCCCGCGTACGGCTCCCCATCGCCGTCCGTCTCCTCCACCTCGACGGCGGCGGTGTACGGCTCCCCGTCGCACCCCTGGAACGCCGCCGCGCGCCCGTGGACCGCCTCGTATCCGCCGAGGGTGTCGTCGGTTACCCCTTCCGGGGTCTCGGGATTCAGCCGGTCTTCGGCACCGGAGTAGCGCATGCGGGGAAGGTAGCAGGGGGGGGCGGGGGCGGAAAGTGCGTTAGTGCGTGAGTGCGTTAGTGCGTTGGTTGTCATCCTGAGGGAGCCGCCCCTCCGGACTCCGCGGTGCGCTGGACTTCTTGCGGCGACTGAAGGATCTAGCCGGCGATGCGAGAGGCCCGGGGTGCAATGCGAGTCCCTCGTTACGCGCAGTAGATCCTTCGCTACGCGCCAGAGATGGGGGACGGGGCGAGGGCGGTGTGGCGCGTCGCTCAGGATGACATACGTTCTTGTCATCCTGAGGGAGCCGCCCCTCCGGCGTCGGCGGCGCGCTCCGGACTTCCTGCGGCGACCGAAGGATCTAGCCGGCGACACGCGAGCCCCGGGGTGCAACGCCAGCGCCTCGCCACGCGCAGTAGATCCTTCGCTCCGCGCCAGAGATGGGAGA
>DASVVI010000678.1:0-1742 GCA_036386635.1 Longimicrobium sp. | reverse complement strand
CAGCTCCCGCTTCTCGCCCTTTTGCTTCCCCTTGCGGTCTTCCTGGCGCGCCTTGAGGACCACGACGTCGGATTCAACGAAACACGCTCGGGCACAGCTCGCGCTCGAAGCTCCGCTACTTGCGGCGGCTCGCGCGGGTTTTTTCGGAAGAAGACTACGGACCCGCAGGCTGGAGGAAATCCTCATCTCTGGTTCCCGTGTACACGGGGGCCTTCTTGTACACCCGTTCGGGCCACGCCAGCCGCCACCCCCAGTAAAGAAGGCCATTGAGGTCGTTGATCCCAAAGGAAAATGTCCACCGGTCTCCGCGCTGGATGAGCGGATCGGGATCGAGAACGTGGCGGGCGCCCAGCCGAAAGCGGTCCGCGAGGAGGTATGCGGTAACTCCCGCCGTGGCGCCAAGCCCATTGGCCGCATCGTGCTTCAAGCTCACGACGCCCTGCACGTTCACCTCAACCCCCGAAAACAGGAGATTCGAATTGCGCATCAGGAGTCCAGCTCCCGGCGCGATTTCGAAACGGCCATTCGCAGCGAAGTAGTCGAGTGAAACCGGCGCGACCGCTGCGAACCGCGGTCCGAAGTTGTAGGTGGGACGGTATCCGATCTGGTGCCCTTCGCCGATTGCAGTGCTCACCCAGTAAGGGAGCCACTCCGCGAGCCTCGACCCTCCGTGGGTCGACATTGTCTGGATGGACGACGGATCCCAGTCCAGCTCACGGACGATTGGCATACGTGTGGCGACAGCATTGTATGCAAAATCCAAAAGCTCAGTCGCACCCTCGTGCGCCAGGTCATGCGTGGAAGGATCTCTCGCTAGCACGTCTTCCACACGCCAGAGTTGATGCATCAGCCGCTGGCCGATCCGGCGGGTGAAATACGGCGGGTTCCTCACCAGTTCCACGAACCTGGTCTCGACCGGGCATTCATCCGGCGATTGCAGCCACCGCTGAGGGTGGCACTCGGTTTTTTCCGCCCAGTGGCCGAGCGTCTCGGTCGGATCGGCTCCGAGAGTGTCCAGCACCACTTCAAAGCCGTCCTTGCACACCAACTCCTCTTCCCAGCGGCGCGGAGCGCATCGTGCCGCGTTGTCCCAGGGGTTGGTCTCCGTCGCTGCCACCAGTCCCGCCCGTGCCGCGAGCATCCTGCGCAGTAGGTGCAGCCGGGCAGCGTTGCGTGGTGACAACGTGTCGCTCCCCATGGGAAGTAGAACAGCCTTCTGGTACTCCGCGCGGTACAGGTCACGCAGCGCGTGCGGCGCCAAGCTCCCGAGCTGCAACGCGCTATCCTGCATCAGCTTGAGCAACGCCGTCGCGCTACAACTCTCGGTTTCGCACCGTGTCATGTATCGCGCCGCGTATTGCAGGCCGTCGTAGATCCCGATGTAAAAGTCGTACTCACGTAGTGGCCTACCTAGAAAGGCGGCGAAGCTGTTTAGATAACCGCCCATCATCGGCTGCGAGCGCGTCGTGACGTGGACCCACGACTTGCGCGTCTCGTCGTTCGCCAGGGTGCGGGCAAGCCCCTGCATCTCGTACTGGCGCGCCGAAGGAAGGAAGCCGCCCGCGACCCGGAGCACCGGCTCGATTCCGCGACTCGCGTTAAGCCGGACGGTGCTGGACCGCGGCTGCGTTTGACGGGCGTCGCCGCGCACCCGGTCCGTATCGATGAAAAGCACGCGAGTGCTGCTCTTCCACGCAGGGTACAGTGAGTCCCGGTGAGGGTAGGACTCGTACATGTCCAGC
>DASVVI010000677.1:0-1778 GCA_036386635.1 Longimicrobium sp. | reverse complement strand
GTTGGGATCGAAGCGGATGATGACGGGGTCCTGGATGTCCTCCGGGAACTGCCGGCGGATGCGCGCCACCTTGGACTGCACCTCCTGCTGCGCCGCCATCACGTCCACGCCCAGTTGGAGCTGCACGCGCACCAGCGAGCTTCCCTCGGCGGAGGTGGAGGTGATCTCCTGGATCCCCTGCACGGTGTTGAGCGCCTCTTCGATGGGGCGCGTCACTTCGCGCTCCATCACCCCCGGCGACGCGCCAGGATACGAGGTCTGCGCCACCACTACGGGGTAAGTGATGTCCGGGTACTCGTCGATGGCCAGGCGCTGGTAGCCGATGATGCCGAGCACCACCAGCGTCACCATCATCATGGTGGCGAAAACCGGCCGCCGGATCGATACGTCGGAAAGGAACATCTTCGTCTCCCCCTCAGCGCCCGCCGCGGGGCCGGCCCTCGCCGGCCATCCGCACCTTCATCCCCTTCCCCAGCACCCCCACGTTGCCGACGACGACCTTGTCGCCCTCGCTGAGCCCGCTCACCTGCACCAGCCCCTGCGCCTCGTCGGCCAGCCCCGGCGTGACCTCGGCCACGTCGATCTTGCCGTCCACCACGCGGTAGACGAAGGGCTTGCCGCCCTCGCGCGCTTCGCGGATGGCGGCGGCGGGAAGCACCATGGCATCCTCCACCACGCGCGACACGATGCGCCCGCTGGCAAAGGTGCCCACCTTGAGCGCCCCGTCCGGATTCGGGATCTGCACGTACACCGTCACCGCGCGCGAGCCCGGATCGACCGACGGACCCACGCGGGCCACGCGGCCGGTGAACTGGCGCGCATCGGCGGTGAAACGCACGGACTGTCCCGCCCGCACCCCCGCCGCGCTGCGCTCCGGGACGGCCGCGGCCAACTCCAGCACATCGCCGCGGACGATGGTGAAGAGCGCCGCGCCGCGGGAAACGTGCTCGCCGGGGTTGGCGGTGCGCTTCTCGATGATGCCGCTGGTGGGCGCCAGCACGCGCGTGGCGCCCACCTCGCTGCGGGTGGGGCCCAGCCGCGCCGCGGCGGCGGCGACGCGGGCGCGGGCGCCGGCCACCGTCTGCTCCGCCACGCGCACGTCGCGCTCGGGGACGGCGCCCTGGCGGTACAGCTCCTTCGACTGGTCCAGGTTCCACTGCGCGGTGCTCAGCTCGCTGCGCGCGGCGGCCACGTCGGCGCCGGCGCTGCGGGCGGATCCGGCCTGCTCGCTCGCCTCGAAGCGCGCCAGCATCTGCCCCTGCCGCACCGGCTCGCCCTCGCGCACGTAGACGCCCGTGAGGTCGCCCTCCAGCCTCGAGCGCACCTCGGCCCGCTCCAGCGGCTGCAGGTTGCCAGTCACCGGGATGGCGTCCTCGATGGGCGTGCGCCGCGGCGATGCGACGTCGGTGGCGGCGAGCGTGACGCTGGGTCCGCCGCCCCCCGGCCCTCCGGCGCCCCCGCCCTTGCCGGCCTCCTTGGCGCCGGCGTCGCCTGAGCAGCCGGCGGCCAGCAGCGCGGCGGCGAGCACAAGGGTGGAGCGAACTGTATGCATCATCGACCGGCTCATCATGGGTTGGGTGCGGAAAGCGCCGCGCCGGGGAAGGGAACCGGCCGGCCCAGCGCGCGGGCCACCCCGGCGGCCGCCAGGTAAAGCTGGTGCGCGGCGCGTGCCTCGTTGGTGCGCGCCGTCAGCAGCGCGAGCTGCGCGTCGGAGACCTCCAGCTGCGTGCCCAGACCGCGGGCGTAGCGCAGGGTGGCGAGCCGGAACGCTTCCTCGG
>DASVVI010000676.1:0-10260 GCA_036386635.1 Longimicrobium sp. | reverse complement strand
TCTTACATGTACGGCCGGTGGCCATGGCGTGGGGGATCACCCGATCCCATCCCGAACTCGGAAGTTAAGCCCCACTCGCGCGGATGGTACTGCCGGGGCCACCCGGTGGGAGAGTACGGCGCCGCCGGCCTGCACATCAAGCCCCCCGATGCTCAGCACGAGCGTCGGGGGGCTTCTGTTTTGGAACAGCCTCACACAGAGGGCACGGAGAGGAACCGCAAGACGCAGAGGAAAACACCTTCTCGTGTTCTTTCCGTGCCCCTCTGTGGCTCTGTGTGAAAACGGCAGTTCCCTCAGTAGAACGCGCTCGTCGCCCCGCCGCCGCGCCCCGAAAGCATGTTCAGCTTCAGCTCGAAGTCGCCCGGGTTGGTGGCGGCGGCTTTGGCGATCGAGTAGTCCACGCGGTCCGCCTGGACGAGTTCCATCAGGCACTGGTCGAAGGTCTGCATGCCGTACGTGGTGCGCCCCTCGGCGATGTGCTCGCGGATCTCCTCCACGCGCTCCGGATCGGCGATGCAATCGCGGATGGTGCCCGTCACGACCATCACCTCGGCGGCAAGGACGCGGCCCTTGCCGTCCTTGGACGGGAGCAGGCGCTGCGAGACCACAGCCTGGAGCGACTCGGCCAGGCGCAGCCGCGCCATCTGCTGTTCCTCGGGCGGGAAGGTGGCGACCAGGCGCGAGATGGTGGAGGCGGCGTCGCGCGTGTGGACGGTGGAGATCACCAGGTGCCCCGTCTCGGCAGCCTTGAGCGCGATGTCGATCGTCTCCGCGTCGCGCATCTCGCCGATCTGGATGACGTCCGGGTCCTGCCGCAGGGCGGCGCGCAGGCCCACGCGAAAGGAGTCGGTGTCGATCCCCACGTCGCGCTGCGTGATGGAGCAGTTGAGATCACGGTGGAGGAACTCGATCGGGTTCTCCAGCGTGACCACGTGGCGGCGCATGTGCTGGTTCATGTGGCCGATCATCGCCGCCTGCGTGGAGCTCTTGCCGGAGCCCGTCACGCCCGTCACCAGCACCAGCCCGCGCTCGTTGGCCGTGATCTTTTCCAGGACGGGCGGCAGGCCGAGCCCCTCGAAGGTGGGGATCTCAAAGGGGATCACCCGCATCACGATCATGAAGCTCCCCCGCTGGCGGAGGATGTTCACGCGGAAGCGCCCCACCCCCGGAATCCCCCAGGAGCAGTCGTAGTCGTTCAGCTCGTCGATCTGAGCGCGGTCGCGGTCGCGCGGAATGAGCTGCAGGGCGATGGCGCGCGTCTGCTCCGGCGACAGGCGCTGCTTGGTGAGCGGGACCAGGGCGCCGTGGATGCGGGCGCGGAAGACGTCGCCCGCCTTGATGTGCAGGTCGCTGGCGCCGCGCTGCACGGCCGTGGCGATGATGCGCCCGACCGCCTGCTGGAAGTCGCCGCCGGCAGCCGGCTCCACGCCCTGCGTTGGGGTGTCCACGCTCAGTATCCCGCTTGTTTGTCGACGGTGTTCAGCAGCGGGGCGCCCGAGAGGTATCGTCGGATGTTTTCCACCACGAGGCCGGTCTGGCGCCGCCAGAAGAGGTGTGAGGCGCCCGAAATGTGGGGGGTGAGCAGCGCGTTGGGAAGGGCCCACAGCGGCGACCCGGGCGGGAGCGGCTCGTGCGCGAACACGTCCAGCGCGGCCCCGCGCACCCGCCCCTCGCGGAGCGCATCCACCAGCGCGTCCTCGTCCACAACGCCGCCGCGCGAGATCAGCACGACGGTCGCGTCTTTTGGCAGCCGCTCCAGCTCAGCCGCGCCAATGCTCCCCTCTGTCTGCTTCGTTCGCGGGACGGTGACCACCAGCACGTCACTCGCATCGAGGAGGCGGTGTAGCGAGTCGTCGCCGGTGAGCAGCTCCACGCCGTCCGGGCCGTCGCTCGGGCGGCGGCGGGTGGCGACGACGCGCATCCCCAGCGCCACGCCGCGCCGCGCAACCGCCCTGCCGATGCCGCCCAGCCCGTGCACCCCCAGCGTCAGCTCGGTGAGCTCGCGCACGGGGGCGTCGGCGGCCTCCCACGGGCTCTTGTCCCAGCGATGCTCCGCCTGCAGGCGCACGGCCCAGTCCAGCCCACGCGCGAAGTAGAGGATGGCGGCGAGCACCGTGTCCGCGATGGGCTCCGCGTGCACCCCCGCGGAGTTGGTGAGCACCACGTCGGAGGCGAGCATCCCCTCGTGCAGCGATCCTCCCACCCCCGCCGCGCCCGAGTGCGCCCAGCGCAGCCCGCCGCCCGCCGCTTCCAACAACGCAGCGGGGATGCCGTAGCCCAGGTACACCTCGGCGCCCCGGATAGCATTCAGCGCGGCCGGGGTCGGCTCGCCGCCGTCGCCGCTGGCGTCCACCACGTCGCGCAGCACCACCGTCTCCCAATCGTCCGGCACGGCGGCGCAGATCTCCTCCACCGCCCACTCCGGGATCGACCAGAGCGGACGGCGGTCGTTGAGGTCCACGACGATGCGGCGCTTCATCCGCGCCCCATGCTGCGCACCTGCGGCTCGATGGCCATCATCCGCACCGCGCGCTCGTGCCCGTCCAGCGGCCCGATGGCGCGGATCACCAGCTGGAACACGTCGCGCTCCTTGTCGATCGATTCGACGCGGGTGCGGAGGCCGAGCCCCTTGAGCTTATCCTCCACCGTCGCCAGCGCCTCCATCGTGGGGTCCACCGCCACGTTGTAGCGCCGGTCCACGCGCCGCTGAAGGAAGGCGTTCTCCACCACGCGCAGGGCGAAGAGGGTGAGGATGATGAGCGTAGTGGCGCCGATGGCGACGGTGTACTGGTGCGCGCCGATCGCGATCCCCACCGCCGCCACCACCCACAGCGTCGCCGCCGAGGTGAGCCCGATGATCCGCCCGCGCGACTGCAGGATCGTCCCCGCGCCGATGAAGCCGATGCCGGAGACGATCTGCGCGGCGAGGCGTCCCGGGTCGCCTTTCTGCCCCTCCTCAGCCAGCTGCGGGATGAGGACGGAGATCTCGGTGATGAGCGCGGCGCCCACGCAGATGAGGATGTTTGTGCGCAGCCCCGCGGGCTTGCCGGACGCCTCGCGCTCCACGCCCACCACGCCGCCCAGCACGCACGCCAGCACGAGCCGCCCCAGCGTGTCCAGGTGCAGCGCCGCCACCACCGCGGCGGGGATGCCGATTCGAAGGAGGAATTCTTCCATGGATTCAGCCGTTGCGGGAAGACGGCGGGGAGACGGGGCTCCCGGGGAAGGTGGCTACGACAGCCCGAGCACGTCGCGCATGGTGTAGCGGCCGGCGGGCTTGCCGGCGAGCCAGCGGGCGGCGCGCAGGGCACCTTCGGCGAAGAGGGCGCGGTCGCGGGCGACGTGGCCCAGCTCGACCTGCTCGCGCTCGCCGATCAGCATCACGCGGTGCTCGCCCACGATGTCGCCGCCGCGCACGGAGTGGAAGCCGATCTCGCCACGCGGGCGCTCCCCCGAGATGCCGCTGCGCCCGTCCGCGCGCACGTCGGCGAGCGAGACGCCGCGGCCGCGGGCGAGCGCTTCGCCAAGAGCCAATGCGGTGCCGCTGGGCGCGTCGGCCTTGCGGCGATGGTGCGCCTCCACGACCTCGGCGTCGTAGCCGTCGCCCAGGGCGGCGGCGGCCTCTTCGGCGAGCGCAAGGAGGAGGTTGACGCCGATGCTGAAGTTGGCGGCGGGGAGGACGGCCGTGCGGCGCGCAGCCTCGTCCAGCGCGCGCTCGCCATCGTCGCCCAGGCCGGTGGTCCCCACGACGAGCGCCTTCCCGGCCAGCGCATCCCCCTGCCCTTCCAGCAGACGGCCGAAAAGCTCGGGAGAGGAGAAGTCGATCACCACGTCGGCCTCGCGGATCCAGGCGCCGGCGGTCTCGGGCGTCTCCACGATGGGGCATCCGGCGTCGCACCCGCGCTCGGGGATGCGCCCGATGCCGCCGACCAGCTCGATGCCGTAGTCCAGGCGGATCAGCTCCGCGAGGACGGTGCCCATCCGCCCCGTGACGCCGCTGAGCACCACGCGCAGCGCCGCCACCTCAGCGCTCCCCCAGTCCCACGTTGCGCATCGCCTCCACCAGCTCCGCGCGGGCCGCATCCGCAAGCGGGACGAGCGGGAGCCGCGGCTCGCCGACCGCGAAGCCCAGCATCTCCACCGCGGCCTTGATGGGGATGGGGTTCGCCTCGCGGAAGATGGCGGCGATCAGCGGCAGGTAGCGGAGCTGGAGGTCGCGCGCCTCGGCGGCCTCGCCCTCCAGGAAGGCGTGCGCCATCCGCGCCGTGTCGCGCGGCGCGACGTTGGCGAGCACGGAGATGACGCCCACGCCGCCCAGCGACATCAGCGGGACGATCTGGTCGTCGTTGCCGCTGTACACCGCGACGCGGTCCGCCAGGCGGCGGCACACCTCCGCCACCTGCGAGATGTCGCCGCTCGCCTCCTTGATGCCGACGATGCGCTCGTCCTCGGCCAGGATCTCCATCGTCTCCGGGAGGATGTTGCACGCGGTGCGTCCCGGGACGTTGTACGCGATGGCGGGGAGGCCGCCCGCGTCCATCACGTGGCGGAAGTGCGCGACGATCCCGCGCTGCGGCGGCTTGCTGTACGGGGGCGGCGCGATCAGGAGGGCATCGGCGCCGGCCTCGCGTGCCCCGCGCGCCAGACCGGCCACCGCGGCCGTGTCGCTCCCCCCCGCCCCTGCGATCACGGGGACGCGCTTCGCCGCCTCGTCCACCACGATCTCCACGGCGCGGCGCTGCTCGGCGGCGGACATCGCGGGCGCCTCGCCGGTGCTGCCGTTGACGATCAGCGCGTCCGTCCCCTCGGCGAGGTGGAAGCGGACCAGCTCGCGGAGGACGGCCTCGTTGACGCCGCGGTCGTCGAACGGGGTGACGAGCGCCACGCCGGAGCCCACGAAGAGGGCGCCGGCGGGCGTGGTTGCGTCGGGCATTCGCCTAGAGCCGGTTGAGGTCCAGGATGTCGCCGGGAAGCACGTCGCCCTCGGGATCGTCCGGGTCCAGATCGCGCTCGGTGGAGTCGCGGAAGTCGTCCGCCGCCTCGTCGCCGATGGGCGTGTGGAAGGAGCGGAAGACGGACGCGCCGCACTTCTCGCACGTCATCCCGGGCTGCGGCTGCTCGTCCTCGAAGAAGTAGTCCTTGCCGCAGTTCTCGCACACCAGCGTGAGCACCTCGCCCGCCGGCTCACGCCCGCGCGGCGGGTCGCCGGCCGGGTTGGCGCGCAGGTTCTCGGTGGCCTGCTTGGCCCCCGCGATCGTCGCGTCGTCCGACGTGTACGCCTCGGCCTGGTGCAGGTGCTGGTTGGGATCTCGATTCTCGTGTTGCATGCGCATCCTTCCGGCTCTCGGGTGTGCCGCGGCCGGTGCCGCGGGGCGGAAGGGCGCGGGGTGCACAAGGCGGACCAGCGGGAACGGCGGGGGAATGGGGAATCGCACGGGATGGTCACCGAGCTTTCAGCCGGCGGGGAGCTCGGTGTGGATGTGGCGGAGGGTGTCGAGGAAGGCGGTCATGGCGCTGAAGGCGCGGCCGGGGCGGTAGACGACGGCGATCTCGGCAGTCTCGGCGCAGTCGGCCAGCGGGCGGAAGCGGATCTCGGGGCGGCCGATGCTGCGGACGGAGGCCGGCACCAGGCTCACCCCCACGTCGGCGGCGACGAGGCTGAGAATCGTCTGGTACTCGGCGCCTTCGTGGGCCACGCGCGGCACGAAGCCCTTCTCCATGCACAGGCGCGTGATCCAGTCGTGGAACTCGGGCGCCAGGTGGCGCGGGAAGAGGACGATCGGCTCGTCGCGCAGCGCGCCCAGCGGGATGCGCCGCCGCCGCGCGAGGGGGTGCGACGCGTGCATCGCCACAACCAGCGGCTCGCGGAACACCGTCTCCGCCACGACGCCGGGCGACGGGGCCACGGGTCCGCGCACCACGGCCAGGTCCAGGTGCGTGTCCTCTACGGCCTGCACGTGTACGCGGGTGGGACCCTCCACCAGCTCCAGGTGCACCTCCGGATAGGCCCGGCGGTGCTTCCGGACGGCCGCAGGGAAGATGCTCAGCGCCGCCGAGTCCGCGAAGCCCACGCGCACCGAAGCCACCTCCCCCCGCCCCACCCGGCGCGCCAGCTCCACCGTCCCCTCCGCGGCGGCGAGGGTGCGCCGCGCGCCCTCCAGGAAGGCGTCGCCGGCCGGCGTCAGCTCCACGCGGCGGCTGGTGCGCTGCAGGAGGACGGTGCCCACCATCTCCTCGAGCTGACGGATCTGCTGACTGAGCGGCGGCTGCGCGATGTGCAGCCGCCGCGCCGCCCGACCGAAGTGCAGCTCCTCCGCGACGGCGACGAAGTAGCGCAGGTGGCGAAGCTCGAGCGCCATGAGAGATGATCCAGAGGATGCGCGTATCGATCGCGAACGAACAATGTATTGGACGTATTGTTCGCACGACAGTAAAATCTCTCACGAGCACGCTCGCTCTCCCCACCTCCAGGCCCGTCATGCGACACCTTCTGCTGCGCACCTCCCTCGCCATCGCCTGCGCGTGGAGCCTCCCCGCCGGGGCCCAGCTCCGCTACACGGTGGATCTGCGCCACCCGGCCCGCCACAGCGCCGCCGTCATGCTGGAGGTGGACTCGCTCCCCGCGCGCGACACCATCTTCCAGTTCGCCGCCACGGCGCCGGGCACGTACCAGACGATGAACATCGGCCGCTTCGTCCGCGGCCTGCGCGCGACGGATGCGCGGGGCCGCGCGATCCCCACGCGCCAGCTCACGGTCAACACTTGGCGCATCGGCGATCCGGGGCGCGTCCGCCGCATCCGCTACGACATCGCGGACACCTGGAGCACGCCGGTCACCGAGTTCCCCATCTACCCGATGGCCGGCAGCGCCATCGAGCCGGACCACGCCCTGCTGAACGCGCACGCCATCTTCGGCTTCCCGCGCAGCATGCAGAGCTCGCCCGTCACGATCAAGCTGCGCACGCCGCGCCGGTGGAAGGTGGTGACGCCGCTCACGGAAGGGCCCCGGGGCTACGAGGCCGATAGCTACGATCACGCCGTCGACTCGCCCTTTCTCATCGGCCGCAACCTGACGACGTCCACGCTGGAGGTGGGCGGCGTCCCTGTGCGCATCGCCGTGCACTCGCGCCAGGGCGTGAACGCCGACCAGCTTCGCGAATCGATGCGCGCGACGCTGAACGCGGCCGGCAAATTCCTGGGCAAGCTACCGGTGGACCGCTACGTCTTCCTCTTCCGCCTGGCCCCGCGGCGCGAGCAGCAGGCGATGGGCGCGTGGGAGCACGGCGAGAGCTCCGAATACGTCCTCCCCGACACCACCTGGCACGAGGCGCTCGGCGTGGGCGCGGCCGACATAGCCGCGCACGAGTTCTTTCATGTCGTGACGCCGCTGAACGTGCACTCGGAGATCATCGAGCACTTCAACTTCGAGACGCCGGTCCCGTCGCAGCACCTGTGGCTGTACGAGGGGCTGACGGAGTGGGCTTCGGAGAAGATGCAACTGGACGGCGGGCTGCGCTCGCTGGACGGCTACCTGCAGGCGGTCGCGCAGAAGTGGAACACGGACCGCACGCGCTTCGACACCACCTACTCGCTCACCCGGCTCGCGGCGACGTCGTTCACGCAGGAGGGTGCGCGGCAGTACGGCAACATCTACCAGCGCGGCGCGATCGTTTCGGGCTTGCTGGACATCAGGCTCCTGCAGCTCTCGGAGGGCCGCTACGGCCTGCGCAACCTGGTAGTGGACCTGGCGCGCGACTACGGCCGCAAGCGCCCCTTCCCCGAGGACTCGCTCTTCCAGATCATCGCCGCCCGCACCTCCCCCGAGGTCCTCGACTTCTTTGCGCGCTACGTGCAGGGCACCGAGCGCCCGCCGGTCAAGGAGTACTACGCCCTCCTCGGCATCGACCTGGTGGAGGACGAGCGCGGCCTCCCTCAGCGCTTCATCGTCAAGCCCGACCCCACGACGCAACAACTCCGGCTGCGCGAAGCCTGGCTGCGCTCCGGGAGCCCGGTGCCGACGCAGTAGGGGGATAGCCGGGGCGGGATCCGTCCCGCGCTTCGACCTTTGCGCGGCGGGAAGGCCGTACCAGGGGCGAATGAATTCGCGGCTGGAAATGCGCAAAGTCCGCCTGCGCGGACTCTCTGGCGGGACTCGCCGCGTCCTTCGACGTTTGCGCGGCGGGAAGGCCGTACCAGGGGCGAATGAATTCGCGGCTGGAAACACGCAAAGTCCGCCTTCGCGGACTCCGGGTCTGATGCTCGAGCCCACTTCAGTGGGCTTCGCGTGGTTCCAGCCGGGGGCTTTAACCCCCGGCGCTCCGCCCCCGGCGATTTGGCGCTCAGCCTACCCCCTACCGCAACCCCACCGCCGCCCTCACCCGCTCCATGGTCGCATCGGCGATGTCGCGGGCGCGGCGGGCGCCGTGCTCCAGCACCTCGTCCACGTAGCCGGGGCGCGCCAGGATCTCGGCGCGGCGCGCGCGCATGGGGGCAAAGAACTCCCACAGCGCCTCGAAGAGCCGCTTCTTGAAGTCTCCGTAGCCGATGCCGCCGGCGCGGAAGTCGTCCTCCATCCGCGCCACCTGCTCGGGCGAGGCGACGAGGCGGTAGAGCGCGAGGATGTTGGAGCCCTCGACCGGCTTCGGGTCCTCCAGCGGCGTGGAGTCGGTGACGATGCCCATCACGCGCTTCCGCAGCGGCTTCTCGTCCTGGAAGATGTCCAGCGCGTTGCCGTAGCTTTTGCTCATCTTGCGGCCGTCCAGCCCCGGCACGACCGCCACGTTCTCGCTGATCTCCGGCTCGGGGAGCTTGAGCGTGTCGCCGTACGCCGCGTTGAACTTCGCGGCGATGTCGCGCGTCATCTCCAGGTGCTGCTTCTGGTCCCTTCCCACCGGGACGACATCCGCGTCGTACAACAGGATGTCGGCGGCCTGGAGCACCGGATAGGTGAAGAGCCCGGCGCTGGCGGCGATCCCCTGCTCCACCTTGTCCTTGTACGACACGGCCAGCTCCAGCATCGGCTTAGGCGTCACCGTGAGGAGGATCCACATCAGCTCGGAGTGCGCCGGGACGTCGGACTGGCGCCAGCACACCGTCTTCTCCGGGTCCAGCCCGCACGCCAGGTAGTCGGCCGTCGCCTCGCGCACGTTGGCGCGCAGGGCGGCGGGATCGCGCAGCGAGGTGAGGGCGTGCAGGTCGGCCAGGAAGAAGAAGATCTCGCCCTCCCCCTGGCGGTTGAGGATCGGGCGCATCGCCCCGAAATAGTTGCCGATGTGGAGGGTGCCGGAAGGCTGAATCCCCGTCAGGATGCGCTTCATCAGATCAGGTGCGGGTGCGTTGCGGGCGGAGGTGGCGGGCCGGCGGCGTGCTTACTGGCAGCACATCGGCCCGTGGGCGTAACTTAGCCCCCGCCGACGATTGCTGACAAGCCGAATCCCCACGCCGCGCCGCCATGACCGATCCGCTCCAGGGCCTCCGCGCCGAGCCCGACCCGCGCGACCCCCGCGCCCCCGCGCTCCTCCTCCCGCGCGGCGACGCGGACTCCATCGACGGCCGCGTGGTGCTCCTGGGGATTCCGTATGATGGCGGCATCCCGTCGCGCCCCGGCGCCCGCTTCGGCCCGCGCGCCATCCGCGACGCGCTTTCCTCGTTCGGCACCTGGGACGGCGAGCGCGAGGTGCCGCCGACCATCGACCTCGGCGACCTGTCGCTCCCCTCGATGAACGGAGCGGCGGCGCACGCCCGCATCGAAGACGCGGCGCGGCGCGTGTTCGAGGCCGGCGCACGCCCCATCTTCCTGGGCGGCGACCACGGGATCACCGGCTCGCTGATCCGCGGCCTCGCCGCCGCGCGCCCGCACACGAAGCTCGCCCTCGCCACGGTGGACGCCCACCTGGACGTTCGCGAGTACGACGACGAGGCCTCCCTCTCCAGCGGCACCCCCTTTCGCCGCGCGCTGGAGACGCCGGTGCTGGAGGGCGCGCGCGTGGCAATGCTGGGATTGCGCCGCTTCGCCAACTCGCGCTTCTACCTGAATTGGGCGGCGTCCCACGGCATCCACCTGGCGAGCGTCGACGATGTGGCCGCGCAGTCTCCCGAGCGCGCCGCCCGCGCCGCCCTGGACCGCATCCCCGCCGACGCCGACGCGCTCTACCTGAGCATCGACATGGACGCCGCGGACGCATCCGCCGCCCCCGGCGTGAGCGCCCCCGGCATCGGCGGCCTCTCCGCGCGCGAGATGATCGCCCTCGTCCGCACCCT
>DASVVI010000675.1:0-3508 GCA_036386635.1 Longimicrobium sp. | reverse complement strand
GAGCTCGGCGAGGCGCGCCGGCATCCGCTCCGCTTCGAGCGACGCGGCCAGGACGGCGCCGGCATCGCTCAGGAAGCGCTGGCGGTCTTCGGCGCGGCGGCGGTCCTCCACGTCCGTGCAGAGGCCGACCCATTCGCGGATCTCGCCGCCGGGCTCGAACACCGGCACCCCGCGCGCCAAAAAGGTGCGGTAGCCGCCGTCGCGCATGCGCAGGCGGTACTCCGTGTCGTAGGTGCCCTGGGCGCGCACGGCGTCGTCCCATGCGCGCGCGGTGCGGGGGCGGTCGTCGGGGTGCACCGCGTCCAGCCATCCCCACCCCAGCAGCTCCTCCGGCGTCTGCCCGGTCAGGTCCCGCCAGCCGGGGAGGTCGCTGGAGAGGCGCCCCTCCGCGTCGGTGGTCCACACGACGTCCGCGGTGGCGGAGGCGAGCACGCGCAGGCGCTCCTCGCTCTGGCGCACGACGCCCTCCGCCTCGCGCACGCGCAGCAGGGCGCGGATGGTGGCCAGCAGCTCGCGCGGCTCCACCGGCTGGGCGAGGTACGCGTCGGCGCCGCCCTCCAGTCCCAGCGCGCGGTGCTCCGGGTCGCGGTAGGCGGCGGACATCTGGAGCACGGGGATGGTGGCCGTCTCGGGGTCGGCCTTGATGCGCCGCGCCACCTCGAAGCCGTCCACGTCCGGCAGGTTCACGTCCAGGATGATGAGGTCCGGGCACTCCCCCGCGCGCGCCAGCGCCTCCGCACCGGTGGTCGCCTCCAGCACGCGATAGCCGGCCTGGCGCAGCACGCGCGAGGTGGCGTACAGCGCGGCCGGGTAATCGTCCACGTTGAGGACGGTGAGGATACGCTCTTCGGTCATCCCTGCGCCGCAGGCTCGGTATAGGTGAAGGGGATGACGAGCGAGAAGACCGATCCCGCCCCCGGGGTGCTCTCCACGCCCAGGTCGCCCCCCAGCAGCACGGCCAGCTTGCGCGAGAGGGGAAGCCCCAGCCCGCTCCCGCGCACCCGCCGCTGCAAGTGGCTCTCCACCTGCGCGAAGTCGCGGAAGATCCGCTCCCGGTCTTCCGGCGCGATCCCGATTCCCGTGTCCGCTACGCGAAAGACGACGGTGTCCTGGGCGGACCCGCGCGCGGCGGAGATCCGCACCTCGCCCCGCTCGGTGAACTTGAGGGCGTTGGAGATGAGGTTGCGGAGGATCTGCGCCACCTTGGCCTCGTCGGTGTGCAGATCCGGGAGGTCCGGCTCCGCCTCCCACACCAGCGGCGGGGCCTTTTCGTCGATCAGGGGGCGGAGCATGGCGCGCACCGCGTTGTACACGTCGTCCACCGTGAACCGCGAGGGGCGCACCTTCACCTGCCCAGCGTCCATACGCGACGCGGCCAGCAGGTCGTCCACCATGTCCAGCAGGTCGCGGGCGGAGCGGCGCACGAAGCCCACCTGCGTTTCCTGCTCCTCGGTGAGCGGGCCGTCGGTGCGAGCCAGCAGCAGGCCGCTCAGCGCGAGGATGGAGTCCAGCGGCGTGCGGAACTCGTGGCTCATGTACGACAGGAACTGCGCCTTGAGGTCGTTGGCCTGCCCCAGCTGCTCGGCGCGCTGGTCCAGCTCGGCGTACAGCGCCACCACGCCGCGATTGGTGTCCTCCAGCTCGCGGTTGAGGCGCTCCAGCTCCTCCTTGCGCTCCTCCAGCGCGGCCAGGGCGCGCAGCACCTCGCGGTTCTGCTCGTGCAGCTCGTGCACGGGCTCGGGCGGCGCCGCCCGCACCAGCTCCGCGGCGATGCGCGCCACCTCCGCTTCGCCCAGGCGCGCGCCGGGCGGCAGCCGCATCGACATCACGACCGTCGTCCCCCGCCCCTCCGCCGTGTCGATGCGAAAGGTGTTCATCAGCCGCCGCGCCCCCGTGATGCCGGCACCCAGCCCGGTGGGCGAGGTGTAGCGCCCGCCCAGCACCTCGTCCAGGTGCGGGATGCCGGGACCCCGGTCCGCCACGCGCACCGCCAGCGAACCGTCCGCCACGAACAGCTCCACCGTGCCGCCTCCCGCGTAGCCGTACGCGTTGCGCGCGATCTCGCTGACGGCGGTGGCGATGCGGGTGGCGTCCTGCCGTTCGAAGCCGGCGCGCTCGGCGGCCTCGCGGGCGCGGCGGCGGGCGATCACCACGTCCTCCTCGCGCAGCAGCGGCAGCGACAGCAGCGGAAGCTCGCTCACGGGGCGGTGGGAAGGGTGAAGTGGAAGATGGCGCCCTCGTTGGGTGCGCTGGTGACCGACAGCATTCCGCCGTGCGCCTCCACGATGCCACGCGCGATGCTGAGCCCCAGCCCCACGCCGCGGCGGTCCGCGCGCCCCGCCTGCCAGAAGCGGTCGAAGGCGCGCTCCACCTGCTCCGCGCTCATCCCGGGCCCCGTGTCCGCCACGGAGAAGCGCACGGCCCCCTCCGCGCACGCTGCGCCGAGCGTCACCGCGCCGCCGGCGGGGGTGAACTTGACGGCGTTCCCCGCCAGGTTGGCGAACACCTGCAGCACGCGGTCGCGGTCCGCCAGCACCGCCGGCAGCGTGCCCGCGCACTCGGTGAGGAGCCTGACCCGGTTCTCCTCCGCGAGGGCGCGCATCACCTCGGCCGCGTCGGCAAGGAGGCCGGGCACCTCCACGGGCGCCGCGTCCACCGCCAGGCCGCCGGACTCGATGCGGGTGACGTCCATCAAGTCCTCCAGGAGGCGGTTGGCGCGGCGCGCGGCGCGGTGCATCACCCCCACCTGCTGCCCCTGCGGCGTGGCGAGCACCTCGCCGGGGAGCGTGTCCAGCAGGAAGGCGGCGGCGGTGATGACGCTCCCCACCGGGTTGCGCAGGTCGTGCGACACGATGGCGAGCACCGCGTCCCGCGCGCGCGACGCGGCTTCGGCGCTGCGGCGGGCCTCGGCCTCGCGGTCGGCGCGGTCGCGCAGCTCGGCGTGCAGGGCCAGGACGCCGCGGTTGGTCTCCTCCAGCTCCGCGTTGAGGCGTGCCAGCTCGTCCTGCCGCTCCTCCAGCGATGCCAGCAGGCGCAGCAGCTCCTGGTTCTGCCTTCGCACCTCGGCCGCGGCGTCGTGCGACACCTCGCGCGCCAGCGTGTCCGCAGCGCGTTCCAGCGCCGCCTCCGTGGGCGCGGCGCCCGCGGGAAGGCGCTTCGCCATCGTCACGACGGTGCCGGTCCCCGTCGTCTCGACGGCGAAGTAGTCCATCAGCCGGCGCGTGCCCGTGAGTCCCACCCCCATGCCGGTGCGCGAGCGGTAGCGCCCGGCCAGCACCTCGTCGAGATGCGGGATCCCTGGCCCGCGGTCCGCCACGGGGATGGCGAGCGAGCGCACGTCCCGCTCCTCCCGCACCCCGATCTCCACCGTGCCGCCGCCCGCGTACGTCTGTGCGTTGCGCACGATCTCGCTCACGGCCGTGGCGATGCGGGTGGCGCCCTGCGCGTCGAACCCCACCAGGAGGGCGGCGTGGCGCGCGCGCTGGCGGGCGAGCACCACGTCCTGCTC
>DASVVI010000674.1:0-4467 GCA_036386635.1 Longimicrobium sp. | reverse complement strand
CGCGTTACCTGGGCTTCTTCACCCACCTCCCCGACCCGTGCCTGGTGACCGACGCGGCCGGCGTGGTGCGCGAGGCGAACCGCGCCGCCGGCGAGCTCCTGGGCGCGCGCCCGGAAGCGCTGGCCGGAAAGCCGCTCGCCGTCTTCGTGGGCGAGGAGGACCGGCGCGACTTCCGCAACCGCATCCTGGAAGGGCTTCCGCAGGACGAGACGGCGGAGTGGGAGGTCAGCCTGCGCCCGCGCGGCGCCCTTCCCCTGCGCGTGAAGGCGCGGGTGAGCGTTATGCGCGAGGCGCAGGGCCGCGCCGCCCTGATCTGGGTCTTCCGCGGCCTGGCCGACTCACTGGACTCCGCGCGCGACGAGACGACGCTGCTGGAGGCGATGCTGGACGCCCTGGCCACGCCGGCCTGCGCGCTGGACCTGGACGGCACCCTCCTTCGCTGGAACCGCGCCGCCACCGACGCGCTGGGCTGGGAGCCTGAAACGGTGGGCGAGGCCTGCCCCGTGCGCTTCCCCGGCGAGGAGTCGGGGGGCGACGCCCTCCTGCGCACCCGCGAGCGGCTGGACGGGGTGCCGGCCGAGGTGACGCGCGGCAACGGGCAGACCGTGCGCCTGCGCGCCTCCGTGGCGCCGCTCCTGGCCGGAGATGCGCGGCGAGGGACGCTCCTCACCTTCGCCGCCGAGACGCCCGAGGCGCGCACCAGCGAGCGCGACGACGCGGAGTCGATCCTCCAGCAGTGCCGCTCCGCCCTGGCCGGTGAGGCCGCGACCGGAACCGTGTACGAGCGGCTCCGCACCTGGATCGCGTCAGGGCTGCACCTGGGCCATCTGCGCCCCGGGAGCCGCCTCCCCAGCATCCGCCAGGTGGCGGACGCTGCCGGAGCCGAGCACCGCGCCGTCGCCGCCGCCTACCGCGCCCTCGCCGCCGAGGGGCTGGTGGAGGTCCGCAACCGGCAGGGCGCATTCGTGGCCGGCGCATGGGAGCCCGCCGCGCCGCCGCTGGGCGAGACGGCCGACTGGCTGGCGGGCGTACTGGAAGGCGCCTCCGGGCTGCGCATCCGCATCCCGCAGCTCGCCGACGTGGTGGGCCGCTGGACGACGTCGACTCGCGTGCGCTGCGCCTGCATGGAGTCGGTGGAGGACGAACGCGCCGCGCTGGTGGCGGAGATGGCGGGGCAGTGGGGGATGGAGGCCATTCCGGTGGCGCCCGGATCCTTTCGCGCCGACGGCCGCGGCGCTCCCGAGGCGCTGCACGGGGTGGAGCTGATCGTGACCACCGCCTTCCACGCCACCGAAGCGCACGCCGCCGGCCGCGCTCTGGGGATCCCGGTGCTGGTGCTGGCCGCCGGTCCGGAGATGGTGCAGGCGGCGGAGGAGCGGCTGGCCGAGGGGCCGCTCACCGCCGTGGTGGCCGATGCTGGGTACGCGGCGCGTCTCCGCTTCCTGCGCGGCTCCGAGCGCCTCCGCGTGGTGCTGGCCGACGATGCGGCCGCGATCGCCTCGCTCACCCCGTCGGAGAGCGTGCTGCTGACGCCCGCCGCGCGGCAGAAGCTGGGAAGCGATTCCCCGCGGATGCTGGTGCCACTCCCGTCGTTCGTGTCCCGCACGCCGGCGCGCACCATCGCGGCGCTCCTGATCCAGCACAACATCGCGCCCGCCCGCCGCCGAGGTTAACCGCGGGCCCGCTGGCCTGAACGCAACGGAGGCGAGGGACCCGCGGCATCGGGTTCCTCGCCTCCGTTCTTTGCGACGCATCCGGGCGGGTTGGGTGTGACGTATGATCGGTGCGGGTACTCGATATCGCGGCCGCATCACCGGGGGCTAAAGCCCGCGGCTGGAACCACGCGAAGCCGGCTGAAGCCGGCTCGAGAAACGCGATATTCGACCGCTAGTCCGCGCAGGCGGACTTTGTGCTGTTGTTGCCGCGAGTTCACTCGCCAGACCCCCACCTACCCCGAATGCGCCGAAGCTCCGCCATCCTCTCCGCACTGGCCACGTTCGCCGCCCTGGCCGCCGCCGGCTGCTCGCCGAGGCGGGCGGCGGAGTCGCTGCTGCTGGGGAGCCACTTCGTACGCACCGAGGGTGTGGCGTACGGGCCGGAAGCGCGGCACCGGCTGGACGTGTACCGGCCGAAGGCGGTGCGTGCACCCGCGCCGGTGGTGGTGTTCCTGCACGGCGGGCGCTGGAACAGCGGGACGCGCGGGGACTACCGCCTCCTCGGCGATGCTCTCACCCGGCGCGGGTGGGTGGCGGTCGTTCCCGATTACCGGCTCGCGCCCGCGGTCCGCTTCCCCGCGTGGGTGGAAGACGGCGCGCGTGCCGTCCGCTGGGCACGCGACAACGCCGCGCGCTTCGGGGGGGACAGCACGCGCATCTTCGTGGTGGGGCATTCCGCGGGGGGCCACAGTGCCGCGCTCCTCGCTCTCGACGAGCACTACCTGCGCGACTCCGGAGTTCCCGCGGGTGCGGTGCGGGGCTTCGTCTCGCTCGCCGGGCCCGTCGACACCACCTGGACCGACCCGGACGTGCAGGCGCTGATGGGCCGGCGCGAGGGCTGGCCCGCCACCTACCCCGCCACCCACGTCGACGGCACCGAACCCCCGCTCCTCCTCCTTCACGGCGGCGGGGACCGCACCGTGGCGGTGGAGAACTCCGTGCGCCTCGCCGCGCGCATCCGGGATCGTGGCGGGTGCGCGCGCTCGATCGTGTACCCGGGCGTGGGACACGTGCAGATCGTGGTCGCCCTGTCCGCGCCCCGCCTGCGGATCGCGCCGGTGCTGGACGACGTCGACGCCTTCGTGCGCGACCCGCGCCGCGGCTGCACCGCGCCAAGCTAGACTCTGCTGAGACGGAGCGCGGTCTGCAGACGCAAAGAGGCCCGGGAACCGTTGCGGTCCCCGGGCCTCTCCGCGTGCGACGATCAGGAAGCGGCCGGGCGGACGGCGCGCTTGCGAGGAGCGCCGCGGCGGCCCCGGGTGCCGCGCTCGCCACGGGCGGTGGCGGCGGCACGCTCGGCCTGGAGGGCGGCGCGAGCCTCCGCGCGGGCTGCCTTGCGGCGTGCCCGGCCGTGCTCGCGCGTCTCCTCCAGCTCCTTCAGGAACATCTCGGATGCGGTGGCGAACGCCCCGCGCTTCCTAAGCTCCGTAAGCAGCACGCCGGTGAACTCCTGCACCGCGCGCCGCAGCGAGCTGTCCGACGCGTAGCCGCAGGTGTACGCCACCGAGAGCACCGTCTGCGCCTGGTCGTCCAGGAGCTCGCAGGCCAGCAGCACGCGCATCCACGCCAGGATGCGGCGTGGGGGCGGCAGGTCCGCCTGCTCGGCCCATCGCAGCAGCGTCCGCTCGGAGAGCCGAAGCGCCGCGGCCAAGTCTCGCCCGTGTCCGCCCTCGGCCACCACCTCGGCGGCGGCCATCAGCAGGGCGCGCGCGCGGCCGGAAAGGTTCGCCGGGAGGGAGCGCTCCAGCAGGCTCTGCAGCGGCCGCCCCTGCGCCGCCCGCAGACGGCGGGTGATCGCCTCCAGCGTGTCTTCCTCGTCCAGCGCGATGATCTCCTTCACCCCCCACTCGCCCAGCGTGCGCAGGTCGCGCATTCGCCCACGCTGCACTTCCAGCGCGGCGATCACCGTCGCCGTGGGGAACTCCCACAGGAGCGAGCGCAGCTCCGGCGCCAATTCCGCCTCGGAGCCGTAGGTGCGCCGGTACGGGTCCACCACCACCAGCGCGGCCGGCGGCGACTCCTGCAGCGTCGTGCGCAGCACGTCCCAGTCGGAGACGAACTGGGTCTGAAAGCGCTGGCTGCCGATGCGCCGCATCCGCTCCTTGAATACGGAGTCGGGATGCATGACGATCAGCGGCCGAAGAATGGGTTGCATGCTGCCTCAGCTCGGCTGGATGAACGTACTCGTGTCGGATCGCGTCATACGTAGAACACACATCAAGCTACCGCGTTGATCGCGAATTGTCCAGCGTTTCCGCCAAACATGCGATGATTGAAGCGATTGGCGGCCATACGTCGTTTACGTGTGTCGCGAGTTGGATGGGACGGAACGAAGTTCCCCTCCCCCGCAGTTTGGGGGAGGGGCAGCGAGGAACGAGCGGGGTGGGGGCCCGCGCTACTTCGTTGCTTCGCGGCGGGCTGCCTCGGCAGCGGCGCGGGCGCGGCGATCGGTGGCGGCGCGGCCCCGGCCCGTGACGATGCTCTCCGGCCCCAGCTCCTTGAACTCCGCCAGCTCCCGGATGAAGGCGTGGGTCGCGCGCTCGAACGCCCCCTCACGCCTCAGGTGTGTGGGGATGGTGCCGAGGAAATCCTGCATCGCGCGCCGCAGGCTGCTGTCCGACGCGTAGCCGCACGCGCACGCAACGCTGAATACGGTGCGCCCCGGGTCATCGAGCAGCGACGAAGCCAGCAGGATGCGCATCCAGGCCAGAATCCGGCGCGGCGGGGGGAGGCGAGCGCGCTCGGCCCAGCG
>DASVVI010000673.1:0-14501 GCA_036386635.1 Longimicrobium sp. | reverse complement strand
GACGCCGGGGTGGACGGCGCACCTCTTCGAGCAGTACGCCAACAACCGCCTGATCCGCCCCGAGGCGGAGTACGTGGGCCCGCGCGACCTCAAGGTCAAGCCCATCGCGGAGCGGTAGCGACAACGGCGGACCACCGCCTTCGGGGGCGCGGCGGAGTGCCCGCCGCGCCCCTTTTGAACAGCGTTGCGTTAGTGCGTGAGTGCGTAAGTGCGCTGGAATCAAGCGCACTCACGCACTAACGCACTCACGCACTTCCCAACCTCAACCACGAGCCGAACCCCCATGTCCGACTGGCAGCCCACTCCCCCCGCGGGCGGCGAGCGCATCGAGATCCGCGACGGCGCGCTCCAGGTCCCCGACCAGCCCATCCTTCCCTTCATCGAGGGCGACGGCACCGGGCCCGACATCTGGGCGGCCTCGCAGCCGGTCTTCGACGCCGCCGTGGAGCAGGCGTACGGCGGGCGGCGCCGCATCCACTGGATGGAGGTGCTCGCCGGCGAGAAGTCGTTCAACCAGACGGGGAGCTGGCTCCCCGACGCCACGCTGGACGCCTTCCGCGGCTACCTGGTGGGGATCAAGGGGCCGCTGACCACGCCGGTGGGCGGCGGCATCCGCTCGCTGAACGTAGCGCTGCGCCAGGTGCTGGACCTGTACGCCTGCGTGCGGCCGGTGCGCTGGTTCGAGGGGGTCCCCTCGCCCGTCAAGCGCCCGGGCGACGTGGACATGGTGATCTACCGCGAGAACACCGAGGACATCTACGCCGGCATCGAGTTCGAGGAAGGCACCGCCGACGCGGCCCGCTTCAGCCAGCTGCTGGCCGAGAACTTCGGCGACCGCTTCAAGAAGGTGCGCTTCCCCGAGACCAGCGGCTTCGGCATCAAGCCCGTGTCGCGCGAGGGGACGGAGCGGCTGGTCCGCGCGGCCATCGAGTACGCCCTGGCGAACGGTCGCCGCTCGGTGACGCTGGTGCACAAGGGGAACATCATGAAGTTCACCGAGGGCGCCTTCAAGACGTGGGGCTACGAGCTGGCCGAGCGCGAGTTCGGCGACCGCGTCTTCACCTGGGCCGAGTACGACCGCATCAAGGACGCGCAGGGCGAGGATGCCGCCAACGCCGCGCAGAAGACGGCCGAGGGCGACGGGCGCATCATCATCAAGGATTCCATCGCCGACGCCTTCCTGCAGCAGATCCTGACGCGCGGCCGGGACTACGACGTGATCGCCACGCTGAACCTGAACGGCGACTACGTGTCCGACGCGCTCGCGGCGCAGGTGGGCGGCATCGGGATCGCGCCCGGGGCGAACATCAACTACGTTACCGGTCACGCCATCTTCGAGGCGACGCACGGCACCGCGCCCAAGTACGCCGGCAAGGACCAGGTCAACCCGGGCTCGGTGATCCTCTCGGGCGAGATGATGCTCCGCTACATGGGTTGGGGCGAGGCGGCGGACCTGATCATCAAGGGGCTGGAAGGCGCGATCAGCGCCAAGACTGTTACTTATGACCTCGAGCGGCTGATGGAGGGCGCCACCAAGGTGTCGTGCTCCGAGTTCGGACGCCGGATCATCGCCCACATGTAGGGTGTACGTGCCGCCCGGCCGCATCAGCGACGCCGGGCGGTTCGTTTTTCCCATGGCAAGCAAAGCATCCAGATGAACATTTCCGTTCGCGGCGCCGGCCCGGCCGGGCAGCGGACCCCGCTGTTCGTGGCCCCCGTCTTCGAAGGCGCCGCTCCCGATGCTTCCCTCGGCGCGGAGGCCGCCGCCGCGCACGCCCACGGCGACGTCACCGGCAAGGAAGGGGAGAGCGTCCTCGTCTACCCCGCCACTGGTCCCGAGCGCCTCCTGCTGGCCGGCGCGGGGAAGGCGGACGCGCTGACGGCGGAGAAGCTGCGCCGCCTGGGCGGGACCGCCGCCAAGCAGGCCGCGAAGGTGCGCGCCTCCGAGGCCACCGTCGTCCTCCCCGCGAGCGCGTTGGGTGCGCACGAGGCCGCTCGTGCCGTTGCCGAAGGCGTGGTGCTGGGCGCCTACACCTTCACCGAGCTCAAGGCGCTCCCCGAAGGCCAGCCCGCGCCGGTCGAGCTCGCCGCCCTCACTATCCTCCTCCCCGAGGACGCGGACGAAAGCGCCGCGGCCGAGGGCGCGCGCATCGGCGAGATCGCGGCGCGCGCGGAGAACCTGGCGCGGAACCTGGGGAACCTGCCCGGCAACATCGCCACGCCCACCTACCTTGCGGGTGTGGCCGAGCGGATCGGAAGCGAGCACGGGATGAAGGTCACCATCCTGGGCCCCGCCGAGATGGAAGCCGAGGGGATGGGCGCGCTACTGGCCGTCGCGCGCGGCACCGACGAGGAGCCGCGCTTCATCGTGCTGGAGCACCGCGGCGGCGCCGAGGGCGACCGGCCGCTGGCGCTCGTCGGAAAGGGACTGACCTTCGACGCGGGCGGCATCTCCATCAAGCCCGGACCGGGGATGGAGGAGATGAAGTTCGACATGTGCGGCGGCGCGGGCGTCCTCGGCGCAATGCAGGCGATCGGCGAGCTCAAGGTGCGCGCGAACGTGATCGGCATCGTCCCCTCCAGCGAGAACCTGCTGGGCGGGCGCGCCATGAAGCCGGGCGACATCTTTCGCGCACACTCCGGCAAGACGTTCGAGGTGGTGAACACGGACGCGGAAGGCCGGCTGATCCTGGCCGACGCCCTTTCTTACGCTCGCCGTTTCGACCCCGTCGCCGTGCTGGACGCGGCGACGCTGACCGGCGCCTGCGTCGTTGCGCTGGGGCACCAGGCCACCGGCGTCATGGGGAACGATGACGCGCTGATCGCCGAGGTGCGCGCCGCAGGCGACCGGACGGGCGAGCGCTGCTGGGAGCTGCCGATGTTCGAGGAGTACCGCGAGCAGATCCGCAGCGACTACGCGGACATCAAGAACAGCGGCGGGCGCCCGGCCGGCGCAATCACCGCCGGCTGGTTCCTGCGCGAGTTCGTGTCGTACCCGTGGGCGCACCTGGACGTGGCGGGCACCGCGTGGGGCGAGGGGAAGCTGTCGTACCAGGTGAAGGGCGCCACCGGGGTTCCGACGCGCCTCTTCGTGGACTGGGTGCTGGCGCGCGCGGGGTGACGGGTTGACGCGCATCCTCCGCCCCCGCGCCCCGCTCCGGGCCGCCGCCACCGTCGCGGCGGCCCTCGGCGTGCTGCTCGCGGCGTCTCCACTCGTCGCGCAGGTCCCGCGCGACACGGTGCCGCGCCCGGCTCCGCGCGACACGGTGCGTCCACCGCGCCGCGACACCATACAGGTGACGGTGCCGCCCGAAGCGCTGCGCGCCGACACCCTGCCGGACCGCCCGCGTCCCGACAGCACGGCGCGCGACTCGGCGGCGGCTGACACGCTCACGCCTGCGCCCAACTTCCCCGAGTTCCCGGTCGCGGCCGGGACGCCCAGCTTCGGTGCGGCGGTGTGGGAGTTCACGCGCGAGGAGCTGGGCCACTACCACAGCCTGACCCTACTGGAGCTGCTCGACCGCATCCCGGGAATCTTGATCACGCGCTCGGGCAACTTCGGGCGCCCGGCGGGGGTGTCGCTGCTGGGCGGGGGCGGCGGGCGCTTCCGCGTCTTCCTGGACGGCTGGGAGATGCGCGCGCTGAACGGCGCCTCCTTCGACCTGCAGCGCATCCCGCTGGTGGACGTCACCGCGCTGCGGGTGGAGCGCGACCTGAACGAGGTGCGGGTGGAGATCTCCACCTTCCGCCTCCCCGACGCGCGCGCCTTCGCGATGATCGAGGGCGCGGACGGCGACTTCAACTCCCGCATTCTGCGCGGCTACTTCTCGCGCCCGCTGGGGCGGCGCTTCATGATGCAGGCGGGGCTCGACCTGTCGCAGAGCCAGGGGTTCCGCCGGCAGGACCCGTTCAGCATCAACACGCTGATGGGCCGCCTGAGCTACCAGTTCCGCCCCGACCTGGGCCTCCAGCTCGACTACCGCCGGTCCGCCATCGACACGGAGCAGGAGGTCGGGAGCGCGGTCTTCACACAGGAGAGCCTCGACCGCAACGAGATCGTTCTCCGCGGCCGCGGGCGCTTCCTCAACCGCGTCTGGGTGGATGCGGGGATCGGGCAGAGTCGCGAGTCGCCCGCCGCGGCCGACTCCGTCAACGCGGACGTCAGCTCCATCCAGGGGTTCGGCCGCGCGACGATGGACATCGGCATCGGCAACGTCTCCGGCGCGTTCCGCCTGCATCGCGGCGACGAGGGCACGTACGCCCCCAGCGCCAGCGAGATCTCCGCACGTGCCGTCCTGGCGCCGCTCCCCTGGCTGACCGCGCGCGGCGAGGTGCGCCTCCGCACCCTCGGCGGCGAGGCGGGCACCGAGACGGACGCGATGGTGCGAGCCGGACCCTTCGCCGGCGTCACACTCTTTGGCCAACTCGGCGCGGGTGTGCGCGCCATCCCCTTCCTGGCCGACACGGCGCTCTCGCTGCGCACCTTTGGCGGGCTGGTGGGCCGCACCCCGCTCGAGGTGCCCGACACCGTCGGCATCATCCGCCTCCTCGAGCCGACGCTCGCCGGCCTCCGTGCCGGGGCCGAGATGTCGCGCGGTCCATACCAGCTCGGCGCCGCCTTCGTGGCGCACGATGTGGAGTCGGTCGCGCCGTACGGCCTTTCGTTCGATCAAAACGCCGGACTGGCGGACGGCGGCGCGGTTACGGCGCTGGAGGGGTACGCCTCCGCGCCTGTCTTCTCCGAGCACCTGCGCTTCGACGGCTGGTTCGTCCGCCGCCTGGACACGGTGACGCGGCGCTACCTGCCGACCTACTTCGGCCGGGGCGCGCTGGAGTTCCGCAACGTGTACCGCGACGGCAACCTGGAGCCGCTGTTCCGGATCGAGGCGGTGGGCCGCGGCCGCAGCACCCTCCCCGGCGCCACCGAAGAGACGACGGTCCTCACGCCGCGCTACGCAGTCTTCAACCTGTTCGTGCAGGTCCGCATCGTGGACGTGCGCGTCTTCTACCGCCTGGACAACGCCTTCAACGCGCCCGGCCTCGACATCCCCGGCACCCGCATCGCCGGCTCCCGGGCCCTGTACGGCGTGCGCTGGTTCTTCAGGAACTAAAAAGCGGCCTCACGCGGAGACGCGGAGACGCGGAGACGCGGGCTGTAACAGCGGGCTCACACAGAGCCACAGAGGCACAGAGAGAGAACAGCCAAGAGGTTGTTCTCTGTGGCTTGCGGTTCGCTCTGTGCCCTCTGTGCGAGGCTGTTGCTGTTGTTCTCTCTGCGTCTCCGCGCCTCCGCGTGAGACATGCAGTTCCGCTCTACGGGGTTGCTCCCGCACCGCATTCCGGGTAACTTCCGCCGTCTATGATTCGAAGCATGACGGGGTACGGGGAGGCCGAGCGGGAGACCGCGGCGGGTACCCTTCGGGTGGAGGTGCGGACGGTAAACCACCGTCATCTCAACGTGAACTTCCGCCTTCCGAACGCCCTCGCGCGGTGGGAAGGGGAACTTCGCGAGTGGCTGCGCGCCCACTTCGCGCGCGGCCACGTCAACTGCTCCGTACGCCTGGAGCCCCCCGCCGGAAGCCCCGCCGCACGCGGCCTGCGCATCGACGAGGAGCGCGTGCAGGCGTACCTGGCCCTCTTCCGCGACATGGGCACCCGCCTGGGCGTGCCGGGCGAGCCGGACCTGGCGCTGATCACCCGCTTCAACGACGTCATCGTCCGCGACGAGGGCGAGGCGGAACAGCTGGAGGTGACGCCCGAGGAGCTGCGCGCCGCGCTGGACGACGCCGCGCGCCAGAACCTGGGGATGCGCGAGGACGAAGGGCGCCGCCTCCACGACGACCTCGAAGGACGGCTCCGCGCCATCGACGCGGCGCTTCGCGTGGTGGAGGAGCGGGCTCCGGCGCGGCTGGTGGCGGAACGGGATCGTCTGCGGACGGCCATCGCGGAGTTGGCCGGCGGGGTCGCGGTGGATCCGGACCGGCTGGCGCAGGAAGTGGCATACCTGGCCGAGCGCTGGGACGTCAACGAGGAGCTGGTGCGCTTCCGCTCCCACAACGAGCTCTTCCGCGAGCTGCTGGCGGCTGAGGCGGCGGAGCCGGTGGGGAAGCGTCTCTCCTTCCTCGTCCAGGAGATGAACCGCGAGGCGAACACGATCGGCTCCAAGGCCAACGACGCGGCGATCTCGCACCGCGTGGTCGCCATCAAGGAAGAGATCGAGCGCCTCCGCGAACAGGTGGAGAACGTCGAGTGACGGACGGGCTGGCGGGACGCACCTTTCCGCTGGTCCTCGCCGCCCCCTCCGGCGCCGGCAAGACGACCATCGCGCGGGCGCTGCGCGAGCGGCGGCGGGACGTGGTCTTCTCCGTCTCGGCCACCACGCGCCCTCCGCGCCCCGGCGAGCGCGACGGCGTGGACTACCACTTCGTGGACCACGCCGAGTTTCGCCGGATGATCGACGCGGGCGAGCTGATCGAGTGGGCCGAGGTGCACGGCAACCTGTACGGCACCCCGCTGCGCAACGTGGCCGACGCGGTCGCGAGGCGCGAGTACCTCCTCCTGGACATCGACGTCCAGGGCGCGCGGCAGATCCGCCGCAAGCTGCCGGAGGCGGTGTTCGTCTTCGTGCTGCCCCCCTCGGGGCAGGCGCTGGTGGAGCGGCTGGCGGGGCGGGGAAGTGAGGATGCGGAGGTTCGCCTCCGCCGGCTGGCCAACGCGCGCGACGAGATCCGCGAGGCCGCGCACTTCGACTTCGCGGTGGTCAACGACGATCTGGCCCACGCGGTCGACGAGGTGGAGCGCATTCTGCTCGCGGAAACGCGGCGGGTTAGCCGCATTCCGGCCCTCCAGGCGGAGATCGCGCGGATGTGCGGCGACATCGAAGGGTACCTGGGCGCCGCTCGGGGGTAGCAACGTCCACACCGGACGCCGGGGCAGGTCCCCGGCGCCGTTCAGAAGCAAGGGAGAGAGCAATGCGAGTCGTCACTCCGGGCCAGGCCGCCCGCCACACCGGCAGCAAGTACCTCGGCGTCCTGGTCGCCGCCAAGATGGCGCGCAACCTCAACGAGCTGCGCCGCGGCGAGATGATGGAAGACCCCACCGTGAGCGGCGGCAACGACGAGCCGCGCGAGAAGCTCACCACCACCGCCCTGGAAGAGGTGGCGGACGGCCGGGCCGAGTTCCACCTGTCGAAGCGCCTGCGCCCCTCGGGCCAGTAAGCACGTGGCCGCGCCGCGCGCACCGCGGCGCCCGTTCCGCGGGCGCCGCGTCGTCCTGGGGGTCACCGGGGGGATCGCGGCGTACAAGGCCATCGCCGTGGCGCGCGAGCTTACGCTGGCGGGCGCCGCGGTGGACGTGGTCCTCACCGGGGGCGCGCTGGAGTTCGTGCGCCCCCTTTCTTTTGAGGCGCTCACTGGGCGCCCCGTCCACACCTCGCTCTACCCGCAGGGCGATCCCAACCTCCACATCCGCCTGGCCCGCGACGCGCACGCCGTCGTGGTCGCCCCGGCCACGGCCAACTTCCTGGCGCGCGCCGCGTCCGGAATGGCCGACGACCTGCTCGCCGCCGTCCTCCTCGCGACGGAGGCGGCGGTCGTCCTCTGCCCGGCGATGAACGATCGGATGTACGCCCACCCCGCCACGCAGGCGAACCTGCGCCGCCTGACCGAGTTCGGCTACCGGCTGGCCGGCCCCGCCGTGGGTCCTCTGGCGTGGGGCGAGGGCGAGGGTCCGGGCCGCATGATCGAGCCGGATGAGATCGTCGCGCATGCAGGCCGCGCGCTGGAGAGCCCGGGCACGCTCGCGGGCCGGCGCGTGGTGGTGACCGCGGGCGGCACGCGCGAGCCGATCGACCCCGTGCGCTACATCGGCAACCGCTCGTCGGGTCGGATGGGTTACGAGCTCGCCGCCGCCGCCTGGCGCCGCGGCGCCGACGTCCTCCTCGTCTCCGGCCCCTCGCCGCTACCGGTCCCGACAGGCGTCGAGCTACGCCGCATCGAGACGGCCGAGGAGATGCGCGCCGCCGTCGAGGCCGCCCTCCCTAACGCCGACGCGCTGGTGATGGCGGCGGCCGTCGCGGACTTCCGCCCCGTGGATCCCGCCACGCAGAAGCTGAAAAAGGAGGCGGGCGGAGTCCCTGAGCTGCGCCTGGAGGCGACCGCCGACGTGCTGCGGGCCACCCGCTACGCGCGCCGCGCCGGGAGCGTCGTCGTCGGCTTCGCGCTGGAGACGGCGGACGCGGTGGAGAACGGGCGCCGCAAGCTGCTGGGGAAGGGGCTCGACCTGCTGGTGGTGAACGATGCCACCGAGCCCGGCGCCGGCTTCGAAGTCGACACCAACCGCGTCGTCCTGCTCAGCCCCGACGCTCTGGACGAAGCGCTCCCGCTGATGCCCAAATCCGAAGTCGCCGACCACATCCTCGACCGGGTGGAGGGCCTCCTCGCGCGCGCCGCGGTGCCCGCGTGAGCGCTGACGCAAAGGATCTCCTCCGGAGCTACCTCCGCCAGCGCCGCGATCTCGGCGACGCGGAGCTGGTCCTGGACGGCCACACGACGGGCGACGTGCGTGCCGCGCTGGCGCACGCGGAGCGCTCCCCCGCACCCGCCGCGCGCACCGCGCCGCCTCCTCCCGGGCCCAATCCGGGCGAAGCACCCGAGCGCCCGCTGCACCGCCGCGCCGGCGCCCCCGTGCCGGGGAGCACGCCGATGCCGCAGTCGCCCGACTCGCCGGCGCGCGGGATCGGCGCGGACGCCATCCGCATGCTCCCCACGCTGGACGCGGTGCGCGACGTGTCGCTCGGCTGCCCGCGCTGCCGCCTGGCCGAGACGCGCCGCCACGTCGTCTTCGGTGAGGGCGCGCACGACGCCGACATCCTGGTGGTGGGCGAGGCGCCCGGCGAGGAGGAGGACCGCACCGGGCGCCCCTTCGTGGGCAGGGCGGGGAAGCTGCTGGACCTCCTGCTGGCCACCGCCGGCTTCGAGCGCGAGCGCGTCTACATCTGCAACGTGCTCAAGTGCCGTCCGCCGGGGAACCGCAACCCGCAGCCGGACGAGGTGGAGGCGTGCAGCCCGTACCTTCTGCGCCAGGTGGAGCTGGTGAAGCCGCGGGTGATCGTCGCCTTCGGAGCGTTCGCATCGCAGACGCTGCTGGGCACCGACATCACCATCGGCAAGCTGCGCGGGCGCGACCACCGCTACCGGCCCACGCCTGAGCACGAGGGAATCCCCCTGGTGCCCACCTACCATCCCGCCGCACTCCTCCGCAACCCGGGGTGGGTGCGCGCGGTGTGGGACGACCTCCAGCGCGTCCGCTCCGTACTGGACGCCTGAGCCAGCATCCGAGCCGCCACACCGGCGGATTTCCATAGCATTACCCGCAGGGAGCAGGACGCATGTCGATCCCTTCGCCCGTCGCGCGCTTCACCGCGCCGCCGCCCGAGATCTTCTCCGAGCGGACCCCCCCGTACTCCCCCGAGGCCGAGCTGGCCGTGCTCGGTGGGATGATGATGGACGCCGACGCCCTCTCGAAAGCCATCGAGGTCGTCGACGACACCATGTTCCACCGCGAGGGGAACCGCCGCATCTTCCGCGCGATGGTGCGCATCTTCGAGCGCGGCGACGTCATCGACTTCGTCACCCTCCCCGAAGAGCTGCGCACCACCGGCGACCTGGACTCCGCCGGCGGCCTCACCTTCCTGTCGACGCTGGTGGACGCGGTTCCGACCGCGGCCAACATCGAGTACCACGCCAAAATCGTCCGCGAGAAGGCGCTCCTGCGGCGGCTGATCGAGGCGGCCACGGGGATCATCCAGGACACCTACGCCGGCCAGTCCGACGTCGAGGACCTGCTGGACGACGCCGAGCAGCGGATCTTCCAGATCGCGCAGACGCACGACCGCAAGGGCTTCGTCTGGATCAAGGAGATCCTCTGGCCGACCTTTGAAAAGATCGAGCAGCTCCAGAACAACTCCTCCTCCGTCACCGGCGTCGCCACCGGCTTCAACGACCTCGACGAGATCACCGCCGGCTTCCAGCCGGGCGACCTGATCATCGTGGCAGCAAGACCGTCCATGGGGAAGACCGCCTTCACTTTGAATATAGCCCAGCACGCGGCCATCTCCGCGAAGGCACCTGTCGCGTTCTTCTCGCTCGAAATGAGCAAGGAGTCGCTCGTGCAGCGCGTGCTGTGCGCCGAAGCGCGCGTGGACGCCAGCCGGCTGCGCCGCGGGCGGCTTATGGACGACGAGTACGCCCGCCTCGCGACCGCCGCCGGCTACCTGAACACCGCTCCGATCTACATCGACGACACGGCCGGCATCTCGGTGCTGGAGATGCGCGCCAAGGCCCGCCGCCTCAAGTCCGACCGCCCGGACCTGGCGATGATCATCGTCGACTACCTCCAGCTCATGGTGGGGAAGGGGAAGACGGAGAACCGCCAGCAGGAAGTCTCCGAGATCTCCCGCGGCCTTAAGGCGCTCGCCAAGGAGCTGAACGTGCCCGTGGTGGCGCTTTCGCAGCTCAGCCGAGCCGTGGAGTCGCGCCCGGACAAGCGTCCGATGATGTCGGACCTCCGCGAGTGCGTGCCGGGGGAGACCCTGGTGGTGCTGAGCGACGGCCGCCGCGTGCCCATCCGCGAGCTGGTCGGCACGAAGCCGCGCGTGGTCGCGGTATCGGAGCGGGGAGAGCTGGTGCATGCGCATTCGGACCTCGTCTGGTCGGTTGGGCGTAAGCCGGTGCTGCGGGTGCGGCTGGCGAGCGGCCGCACGCTGCGCTGCACGGCCCAGCACCGCGTTCTCGGCGGTGCCGGGTGGGTGCACGCGGGCGAGCTCGCGCCGGGCGATCGCGTCGCGCTGGCGCGGCGCCTTCCGGAGCCGCTCGAGCCGGAGACGTGGAGCGAGGCGCGGCTGGCGCTGCTTGGGCACCTGGTGGGCGACGGCAGCTACCTCTCCGGGCAGCCGCTCCGCTATACCACGGCGTCCGAGGAAAACAGCCGGATCGTCACGGAGTCCGCGGAGTCGGAGTTCGGCGTCGTGGTGAATCGCCACGCGGGGCGCCGCAACTGGCACCAGCTCGTCATCAGCGGGAACGGCAACCGCTGGCATCCGGCGGGGGTCAACCTGTGGCTTCGCGAGCTGGGGATCTTTGGCCAGCGCTCGCACCAGAAGCGGCTCCCGGCTGGCGTGTTCCGGCTGCGCGACGAGCAGATCGCGAGTCTCCTGCGGCACCTGTGGGCGACGGACGGCTCCATCTACGCGCGTCCAGCAGAGATGCGCGGCTCGTCGTCCGTCTACTTCTCCACCTGCAGCCCCGGCCTCGCGGGCGACGTGGCGGCGCTCCTTCTGCGCCTGGGGATCATCGCGCGCATCCGCGAGGTGCCGCACGCCACCGCGCGTCCCGTCTTCACCGTCGCGGTTTCCGGCGCGGCCGATCAACGCCGCTTTCTGGAGGTGGTCGGGGGTTTCGGACCGCGCGCGGAGCCGGCGGCGCGGCTGGCCGAGCATCTCGCGGACGTGGAGCCGAACACCAACGTCGACACGCTGCCGCACGAGGTGTTCGGGCGCGTGAAGGCGGCGATGGCGGAGCAGGGGATCTCGCAGCGCGCCATGGCCGCCGCGCGCGGCACCAGCTACGGCGGCACGGCGCACTTCGACTTCGCTCCCTCGCGCGCGGTCGTCGCCGAGTACGCCGAGCTGCTGGACGACGATGGGCTGCGCACCCAGGCCGCGAACGACCTGTTCTGGGACCGCGTGGTCGAGGTCACGCCTGACGGTGAGGAAGAGGTGTTCGACCTCACCGTTCCCGGCCCCGCCAGCTGGCTCGCGGACGGCATCGTCAGCCACAACTCGGGAGCAATCGAGCAGGACGCGGACGTCATCATGTTCCTGTACCGCCCCGAATACTACTTCGGGCCGACGGACAAAGAAGGGAACTCGCTGGAAGGGCTCGCCGAGCTGATCATCGGCAAGCAGCGAAACGGCGCGACGGGGAAGATCAACCTGATGTTCCGCAAGGAGTTCACGCGCTTCGAGAGCTTCAGCCCGCGCGACGGTGGGAGCAGCTTCTCCCCGGGCGAGTAAGCCGAAGCTCTCTCTGCGTCTCCGCGCCTCCGCGTGAGACCAGCCGTTAGGGAGCTGGAAGCGAACACCACCGTTCGGCCGGTGGCGAAGGTGTGGCGGCGGGCCGGAAAGCCCGCACCCGCGGGGGCGAGCGGGGTATTATTCAGACGAGGCCCCAGCGGAGACACGGGAGAGATGGCGAAGACGAAGACCGCGTTTTTCTGCCGTGACTGCGGCACGGAGACAGCCAGGTGGCAGGGCCAGTGCCCCGGCTGCCGCGAGTGGAACACACTGGTGGAGGAGCCCACCGCGCCCAAGCGCTCGCGCAGCGCGGGGGCGGGCGAGGCGCGCGTCGCGAGCGGGGCCGCGCCCGTGCGCCTGCGCGACGTGGAAGGAACGGAGCGGCGCCGCTGGACCACCGGTCTCGCGGAGTTCGACTTCGTTCTCGGCGGCGGGATCGTCCCCGGCTCGGTGATCCTCATCGGCGGCGAGCCCGGGATCGGCAAGTCGACCATCCTCCTGCAGGTCGCGGCCCGGCTGGAGGGTGGACAGCACAAGACGCTGTACGTCTCCGGCGAGGAGTCCGCGCACCAGGTGAAGCTGCGCGCGGACCGCATGGACACGCCCGCCGGTTCCGTCACGCTGCTGGCCGAAACGGAGCTGGACACCATCCTCCTGCGCGCCGCCGAAGCCGCGCCCGACGTGCTGCTGGTGGATTCGATCCAGACCGTCTACACGCCGGAGCTGGAGGGGGCGCCCGGGAACGTGGGACAGGTGCGCGAGTGCGCCGCACGGCTCCAGCGCTACGCCAAGCAGACCGGGACGGCGGTGTTCCTGGTGGGCCACGTCACCAAGGGCGGCGGGATCGCGGGGCCCAAGACGCTGGAGCACATCGTGGACACGGTGCTCTACTTTGAGAGCGCGGGCGGGCTGGACAACCGCGTGCTGCGCGCCACCAAGAACCGCTTCGGCGGGGTGGACGAGATCGGCGTCTTCCGGATGACGGCCGAGGGGCTCGTTCCGGTCGGCAACCCGTCCGAGCTCTTCCTTGGTGAGCGCACTCAGGGCACCTCCGGCTCAGCTGTCGTCGCCACGATGGAGGGGACGCGCCCGCTCCTGGTGGAGGTGCAGGCGCTGGCCGCAAAGGCCTCGTACGGCGCGCCGCAGCGAGTGAGTACCGGGCTCGACCACAAGCGGCTGGCGCTCCTGCTGGCAGTGATGGAGAAGCGCGCGGGGATGCCGTTCGGACAGCTCGACGTCTTCCTCAACGTCGTCGGCGGGCTGCGGCTGGCGGAGACCGCGGGGGACGTGGCGGTGGCGGTGGCGCTCGCGTCCAGCGTCTTCGACCGGCCGGTGCCCGCGGATGCGGTGTTCATCGGGGAGCTGGGGCTCGGAGGCGAGCTTCGCCCCGTGGGGCAGATGGAGCGGAGGCTGGCCGAAGCGGCGCGGATGGGGTTCAAGACCGCGTATCTCTCGCCACGCGCGAAGCCGCGGCAGACCCCCGCGGGAATTCGCATCGTGGAAACCGAGGACGTGAAGGCCCTTGTCGAGCGCATCTTCGACTGACGCGCCCCGCGCCGCGGCGGTGATCGTGGCGGGGGGATCGGGGCGGCGGATGGGCGGCGCCGTCCGCAAGCAGTACCTGGAGGTCGCCGGCGCTCCCATCCTCCTGCGGGCCGTGATGCCGTTCGTGGACCACCCCGGCATCGGGCGCGTGGTGGTCGTGCTGCCGCCGGAGGATGTGGAGGCGCCACCGAGTTGGCTCGCCGCGTTGCCGGTGGTGCTCGTGGCCGGGGGCGCGGAGCGGGGGGATTCGGTGTGGAATGGGCTCCTCGCTACGTCGGAGGATGCGCCCGCGGTGCTGGTGCACGACGGTGCTCGCCCGTTCGTCTCCGCTGCGATCATCGATCGCGTGCTCGATGCCTGCTCCGAAGGTGGCGCGATCGCGGCGGTCCAGGTGACGGACACCGTAAAGGAAGTCGGGCCGGACGGCATCATCCGCGGCACCCCCGACCGCGAGCGTCTCTGGCGGGCGCAGACGCCGCAGGGCTTCCCGCGCGCCGCCCTGATCCGCGCCTACGGGCGTGCCCGCGCCGAGGGCGTCGCCGCTACGGACGACGCGGCGATCTACGAGCGGTACGAGGGGCCCGTGCGCGTGGTGGCGGGCTCGGAACGAAACATCAAGGTCACTCGCCCGACCGATCTGCGGGTGGCGGAGGCGCTTGCCCTTGCTCCGGACGCGGAAGCGGGTGAATGATGAAAGATGTCGCCGATACGCTTCCGGCCATGCCGCAACTCCGCGGGTGAGCCGCGCGCCTGAACCCCGTCGCACCATGACCGATCCGGCCGGCGATGCGCCGACCACCGCCACGTTCAACATCCTCTTCGTCTGCACCGGCAACACCTGCCGCTCGGCGATGGCGGAGGGGATCGCCCGGCGCGAGCTGGA
>DASVVI010000672.1:0-3525 GCA_036386635.1 Longimicrobium sp. | reverse complement strand
GCAACTCCGGCCCGGCGGCGCGGTGGATGGCGCCGTCCACGCCGCCGCCGCCGAGCAGCGAGGGGTTGGCGGCGTTCACGATGGCATCCACGTCCACCTTGGTGATGTCGCCGTTTATGATGCGGATGCGCTCCTTGGGCGTCATGAGTCGCGCATGGCGAGTCCCGCCGTGGTCATGAGGGCCGCTCCGGACGCGAGCCATCGCGCCAGGCTCTCCTCCTCCTTTTCGATCCCCAGCCCCCACGTCGCGTCCGTGATCAGGGTCACGGGGAGGGCGCGTTGCGGCGCCAGCATCCCCTCCACCGCCTGCTTGACGCACACGTCCCGCGCCACGCCGGCTACGAACACCTCCACCGGCTTCTTCAGCTCTTCGCGAAGGGCGCGGATCAGGTCGTCGGTGGCGCGGTTCCCCTCGAAGACGTCGAACTTGCTCTTGTGGATGAAGATGGGCCTGCGCGTCACCACCGCGCGGCGCGCCGCGGCCCGGGCGTCCTCCGGGGTGGCGGCGCGGGAGAGGACGATGGGGTCCTCGGGGCGGATGGAGGCGAGGATCTGCGCGCCCTCCCGCTCGGCCGCGTCGTCGGAGAGGCCCATGCAGTGCGGCGGATAGGTGCCGCGCGAGGGATCGGGCGCGGCGGCGTCGATCTCCTCGTCCGCGTACGAGTGCCAGTCGCCCGTGTAGACCATGACGTCGCAGCGCGCGCGCATCCACTCCACCGCGCGCTCGATGGCGGGGATCGCCTGCGTGGCGCCCGCGTCCTCGCCGTTGTCGAACAGGTCGTGGACGTACAGGCGCCCTCCCTGCTCCGGGGGCAGGAGGAAGTCGTTCTGCGCGTCCACCACCCAGCCGATGCGGGCCTTCATCGCGCGCTCCGACCCGGGTACACGGGTTTGGCGGCGCGCTTCCACGCGGTGGCGTCCACGCGCGCCAGCACCGCCGCCACGACGGACTCCGGAATTCCTTCCGGCATGCTCTCGCCGCGCGCGCGGGCGGCGCCGAAGGCCGGCCAGTAGTGCGCGAGAACCTGGTCCGCCTCGCCGTAGGTGAAGCCGAGCTCGCTTTCGTCGGTCTGCCCGGGCCACAGGTCGGCGGAGGGCGCCTTGTTGACTACGACGGACGGGACGCCGGACGCCTCTGCGAGCTGCCACACCTCCGTCTTGAGGAAGGGCGAGAGGACTTCCAGGTCGCTCGCCGCGTCCCCGTGGATGGTGAAGTAGCCGAGGAGGTTCTCGGTGCGGTTCTCGGTGCCCAGGACGAGCGTGTCGCCCGCCATGTTGGCAAAGGTGTAGAGGGTGACGGCGCGATGGCGGGCCTTGAGGTTCCCCAGCGCCAGCACCGCGCGCACGTTGGACGGATCGGCCGCGAGCACGTCGTGCAGCCCCGACGCCGCCGCCGACGCATCCACCGACGCCGCGATGTCGATGGTCCGCCACTCCGCCTCCGGCAGGCGCTCGGCCACTGCGCGGGCATCGTTGAGCGACGCCGGCGCCGACGAAGCGCGGCGCCCGCTGCCGTACGGCATGGAGAGGAGGACGACGTTCTCCGGGCCGAGCGCGCGCGCCGCCACCATGGCCGCAACGGCGCTGTCGACGCCACCCGAAAGCCCCATCACCACCCGCCGCATCCCCGCCCCACGCACCACGCCGGCCAGCCACTCCGCCATCGCCGCCAGCTCCGCCTCCGCGTCGATGCGGAGCGTAGCGGGGACCTCCCGACGGGTGGCGGAGTCTGCGTTCGTTGCGGTCATATCGATCTCCCGTGGTCCAGGGGAATGTTCATCTTGGTTGTGAAGTGCTCACCACACCCGCTTACCTCCTAGGCACTTGGCACTAGGCACTTGGCACTTTTGTTCATCCCGCGCGCCCCCAATCCAGCCTCACCAATCTCGCATTCGGCCGGAAGCTCCGCCCCACCTTCCCCGCCTCCGCGCCGTCCAGCCGCACCACGTCCGCGGTGAAGTCGAAGTCGCTGAGAAGGCCGCCGGTGCCGTCGCTGTGGCCCAGCAGGCTGCTCCCCACGCCGTACGCTGCAACGGGGACCTGCTGCGCCTCGAACTGGCGGATCTTGTTCGGTTTGAAGCCGCCGCTCACCACGATCCCGACCTCGGGGAAGCCCTCCGCGTCGAGCGCCGCGCGCATCTTTCGAACGAGGTGCGCGTTGACGCCGGTGAGCGATGCTCGCCCCCACACCTCCGGATCGCCGATCAGCGAGTCGTCGATCAGACGCTCGCTGGTGTCCACGCGGACGGCGGCCAGCGAGCCGGGGCCGAACTCCGCGCGCATCGCCCGCGCCACCTCGAGCGCGGTGCGGACGGAGTTGTTCTCGTAGTCCACCAGGCTCATCACCTGCACCTCGGGCTCCTCCGCGCGCAGGTAGCGGGCGAAGGCGAGCGTCGCGGCCACGGTGTCGCCGCCAAAGGTGGCGATCATGGCGTGCGGCATCGTCCCGACCCCCGGCGAGCCCCACCAGGAGCCCGCCGCGTCGCTGGACACGCTGCGCGCGCCGCCGATCTGCGCCGCATAGCCGTCGGGCGTCTGCACGCGCCAGTCGTCGTGGCGGGGGGCCATGAAGATGACGGGCTTCCCCGCCGCCGCCTCGACCACGGCGCGCGTGTTGGTGGCGACGAGCGAGCGCCGCGCCAGCACCCCCAGCAGCGGCGTCTCTAGGTGCCCGAACGCGCGGTAGGGCCCGGTGATGTGCATCACCGTCTCCCACGACTCCGAGCCTTCGGTGTTGATGGAATCGCCTTCCAGCAGCGTGTCGACGGTGAGGCGAGTGTAGTCGCAGCCTTCCGCGAGCTGCGTCTGGAGGAGGCGGAGCGCCTCGTAGACGCCGGCCAGCACGCCCCCCTTCTTGGCGAAGACCTGGAGCGTGACCTCCGGATCGATTCCAGCGTGGCGCAGCGTGGCGGAGGTGCGCACGAAGTAGCGGTCCGAGAGCCAGCCCGATGCCATTCGGGGATCAAACCGGAAGAGCCCGGCCGGGAAGCGCGCGAGTCCCTGGTGAAGCTCCGCCTGGCGATCGACCTCCGCCGCGGGTGATTGCGATGTCATGATGTCGGCCGTGTGTCTCGTGACGAGAACGAATGCATCCGAAAAAGCGAACGCCGCAACGTTCTGAAAACGAGAATAATGCTCGTGGCGCGCACTGTCAAGCTTCCTCGCTGGTGCTGGACGACTCTTCCCCGCCCTCCAGCGGCAGCCAGGGGAAGCGGATGGAGGTCTCCAGCCGCGCGCGTAGGGTGTCCTCGCGGAAGCGGAAGAGCTCGGGCGGGACGCCGGGACCGCCCGTGTCGCGCGTGCGCCGCTTTCCCGTGCCTTGCACGATGCGCGGGGCGCGCGTGGCGCGGTCATCCTTGGCGGCGGCCACCGCTCGACGGAAGTTGGCGCGGTGCACCGGGCGGCCGGCGATGACTTCGCAGCCCGCCTGCAGCTCGTCCAGCGTGAACTCGGCGCCCAGGAGCGCCATCAGCGCCGCGGGGAGGTACTTGATCTTGCCGCGCAGACGGCCCAGCGCGTCGGCCA
>DASVVI010000671.1:0-1891 GCA_036386635.1 Longimicrobium sp. | reverse complement strand
CTCGCCCGCGAGCGGCCCGACACCCCGGTCCTCTACGTCTCCGGCTACTCGCGCGAGAACGCCTTCCCTGGCGGCAGCGCCGCCGCCCAAGGCCGCTTCCTCCACAAACCGTTCACTGTGGAGGGGCTGATGGAGGCGGTGGAGGGGTTGCTGAGGGTGGCGGGCCCTGGGGGCCTGGGGGGGCCGGGGCGGCCGGGGGGGGCGGGGGGGGCGGGGGCATAGGCGTTAACTTAAGCCTTGCAGACGGCAGGAGGCGGGCTTATCGTGGATGTCCATGAGAGCAGACATCCTTGCGGAAGAGTGGGCGGTGATTACCCGCTTCCTTCCCGACGACTGGCGAGAGCTTGCCCGCTCGACGGGCGCTCTCCAGCGGGCCCGCCAGGTCCGAAACGCCGACGTGCTTCTCCGCCTGGTCTTCCTCTACGCAGCGTCCGGCTTGTCATTGCAGCAGGCGGCTGCGCGGGCTGCGACCGGGGGGCTGGCCCGAATATCGAGCGTTGCGCTCATGAAGCGCATGAGGAGCGCGGGTCCGTGGCTGCGGGCGCTCGCCGAGGCAGTGTTCGCGGAGAGCGCGCAAAGGCCGTCTTTGGAGGCCGCGCCCGCGGGGCGGCGGCTGCGGATCGTCGACGCGACGCACGTGCGCGTGTCCGGGAGCAGCGGCACGGACTGGCGGCTCCACTACGTGCTGAGCCTGCCCACGCTCACGTGCGACTTCGCCGAGGTCACCGATGCCTCGGGAGGGGAGACCTACACGCGGGTCCCGGTCGAAGCTGGAGACATCATCCTGGGGGACCGAGGGTACTGCCACCGCGAGGGTGTGGCGTGCGTGCTCGATCGCGGCGGAGACGTCGTGGTGCGGCTCAACGCGGGCAGCTTTCCCCTGCTGGATTCCGAGGGTGAGCGGCTGGACCTCCTTGCTACGATGCGCTCGCTCGGGGAGCACATGCCAGGCTCGTGGCCGGTGCGCTTCCAAGCCGGCGGCAAGGAGTACGTAGCGCGGCTCTGCGGCGTGCGGAAGAGCGCCCGCGCAGCCCAGCAGGCGAAGGAGCGCCTGCTGAAGACGGCCCGCAAGAAGGAGAAGACGGTCCGGGAGGAGACGCTGGAACTGGCGGAATACATCTTCGTGCTGGCGACTCCTGGGCTGGACGGCCTCTCCGCAGCCGAGATCCTGGAGCTCTACCGCGCGCGCTGGCAGGTGGAGCTGGGCTTCAAGCGCCTGAAGTCACTCTTCGACGCTGGGACCGCTCCGAACCACGATCCAGTAGCGGTGCGAAGTTGGATCTACGCGAAGCTGCTGGCGGTGCTGCTGATCGAGCGTCTCGGCGAGGAAGCTCGTCTTTTTTCCCCCTGGGGCTTCCCTCTCCGAGCGGCCCGGGAGTCGCTGGCGGGAGTTCCGCGAGGTGTGTGACGCGTTTCTCGCAGTGGTGGCGCTTCCGTGCCTGCCGAGCGAGTTGCTGGAGCGAGGCCAGGCACTACGCCGCAGGCTCCGAGAGCGACCCCGGAAGCGCACAATGCAACTTGCTGGAATGCCTTGTCTTAGCGCCCTAAGTTAACGCCTATGGGGCCGGGGGGAGGGGGCCCTCTGCGACCGCCGCACCTCCGCTCGCAGCGCCTCGAACTCCGCATCCGCCACAACCGGCACCGCGCCCGCCGTCGGGATCTCCTCGTCAAGCGTCACCCAGCTCACGCAGCCCTCGTAGCCGATCGTGTTCGGGATGACGATGGGCTGGGGGAGCACGTACGCGCGCACCAGGATGACGTGCAGGTACGGGCGGCCCTTGTACTCGAAGCGCGACCGCACCGTCTCCGGCGCCATGGGGTGGAGGCCGGCGAGGCGCGACATCACGTCCAAGCTCTCGACGCGGAAGGCGTCGGCGGCCTCGGCGAAGAC
>DASVVI010000670.1:0-2308 GCA_036386635.1 Longimicrobium sp. | reverse complement strand
CCGGCCGCTTCCTTTTCCCCCCCCGGCCGCCACGGACCGCACGGTGGCCGGTGCGGATACGGAGCGCACCGCCCGGCGAGGTCAGGTTGTGCATCACCAGCGCGGCGCTCGGCCGCGCCCCCGCCTACCCGGAGGACCGATGCCGGACGATCCCGCGCCGCAGCCGCGCCGCAAGCCACAGAAAGGGCGCGAAGCCCCGCCGCCGGACGCCTCGTCCACCGCGGACGACGCGCCGCCGCCCCCCGCGAACGAAGACGGGCCCGTGCCGCCGCCGCACGAGTTCCTCAACGGACCCATCGCCCGCGAGGCGTTTCCCGAATGGCCCCAGCAAACGGGTGGAGCCGATCCCGCTCCACCCACCGGCCCGGCGGATCCCGGGCACGATCCAGGAGAAATCACCATGTCCGAAGGCGCATTTCCGACCGTCCCGGTGGTCAGCTGTCTCGTGACCTGCACCGACGTCTTCCCGCTCTGCGCGACGCCCCAGCAGGGGTCCGCGGCGGGCGGCGGCTCCCATGCGGCCGCCCAGGGGGTCGGGGGCATCCCCACCGGCATCCCGCCGGTCTGCGGCGCGTCCCAGCAGGGCGGGGGCGGCGGCTCCCAGGGGGCCGCGCAGAGCGCCGCGGGCTTCCCCACGATCCCGGTGGTGAGCTGCATCGTCACCTGCACCAACGTCCCGCCGCTCTGCGCCACGCCCCCCGATCCGGCGGCGCTGGGTGGCGGGTCCCACTCCGCGGCGGCGCTGCAGAGCGGCGCGCTGGGCTTCCCCACGGTCCCGGTGGTGAGCTGCGTGATCACCTGCACGCACGTCCCGCCGCTCTGCGCCGCGGCTCCGCAGTCGAGTGGCGGGCTTCAGGTCGAGGCCGCGCCGCAGGGCGGGCTGGGCTTCCCCACCATCCCCGCGGTCAGCTGCCTGGTGGTCTGCACGCACGTGTTCCCGCTCTGCTCCACGGGTCCGCAGGCGTCGGCGGGCGGTGGCGTCCAGGCGCAGGCCGCACCGCAGGGCCGCGAGGCGCTGGGCTTCCCCACGCTCCCGGTGGTGAGCTGCGTCGTCACCTGCACGGGCGTTCCGCTCGTCTGCTGAGCGGCTGGGGGAGAGGGGCGGCTTCTCGCCCCTCTCCCCGCGGTCCTGAAAACACTGTGATCCGGCCCGTCCATGATCCTCACCAAGAGCAACCTGGTCCACTTCCTCCTCGACCGGCGGCTGATCGCGGCCGAAGCCGTCGTGGCGGGCGACTTCGCGGCGCGCGAAGTCCTTCGCCACAACCGCAGCTTCGCCGTGGAGCGGCAGCGGGAGCGCGGGCTCTTCATCAAGCAGCCGATCCTGTGGGACGAGCTCTCGGTGGCGTGCATCCAGCGCGAAGCAGCCTGCTACCAGCTGGCGCAGGCGCCGGGGTGGGAAGGACTTCGCGCCCTGATCCCCGCGCTGGTGGACTTCGACGCCGCATCGTCTACCCTGGTCCTGGAGCTTCTCGCCGGAGTGGAGCCGCTGCAGGACCACCATGCGCGCTTCCGCCGCTTTCCGGTAGGGACGGGGAGCGCGCTGGGCTCCGCGCTGGCCGCGTACCACCGCGTCCCCGTAGAGGCGGGGGCGGCGGCGCTGGAGATCGGGGTGGCGTGGGTGCTCCGCCGCACCTTTCCGCCGGGCTACGTGGAGGGCGAGCCCCGGCTGGGGTGGCTGATGGCGCGTATCCGCGAGACGCCCGGGTTCGAGGCCGCTCTCGATGTGCTGGCCGCGGAGTGGCGGAAAGACGCCCTGATCCACGGCGACATGAAGTGGGAGAACTGCATCGCGCGCGGAGGCGACGGCGCCGATCAGGCGCCGGAGCTGCGCATCGTGGACTGGGAGCTCGCGGGCGTGGGCGACAGCGCGTGGGACGTGGGATCGGCGCTGCACTCCTACCTCGCCTGCTGGGTGCTGGGGCTCCCACTCGCCGCCGCCGCGTCGCCGCGCGCGCTCACAGACGCGAACGAGTACCCGGTGGCGGCGATGCACCCCGCGCTGCGGGCGTTCTGGCGCGCGTACCGCGAGGGGCGCGGAGGGGTGGAGCCCGGCTTCCTGCTCCGGGCCGTGCGCTACGCGGGAGCGCGGCTGGTGCAGACCACGTGGGAGTACTCGCGCACGCAGGCGGCGGTGCCCGGCTACACGCACCTCCTCCTCCAGCTTGGCGCCAACGTCCTCGCCCGCCCGGAGCAGGCCGCGCGCTCGCTCCTCGGCCTGGAGGACGGCGCATGAGCGCGCTGCTGACCGCCGTGCGCGCGGTGGAGATCGTCTCCGACACCCACTTCCGGTGCGCGGGCCACTCCT
>DASVVI010000669.1:0-3109 GCA_036386635.1 Longimicrobium sp. | reverse complement strand
CCCCAGCGCCTTCACCGTCGGCAACATGTTCCTGGGGATGTGGGCCATCGTCCACGCCGCCCGGGGCGACTTCATCACCGCCGGCTGGCTGATCGTGCTGGCGGCGGTGTTCGACATGTTCGACGGCCGCATCGCCCGCTTCACCGCCACCGGCTCCCCCTTTGGCGAGGAGCTGGACTCGCTGGTGGACGCGGTGTCGTTCGGCGTGGCGCCGGCGCTGATCATCTACTTCACCTACTTCCGCAACAGCGCGGGGGAGTGGAGCTGGATCGTCTGCTTCCTCTACATCGTAGCGGCCATCCTGCGGCTGGCGCGCTTCAACATCGAGCAGGCGGGCACGGAAAAGTCGTCGTTCCACGGCCTTCCCTCCCCCATCTCGGGCGCGACGCTGGCGACGTTCTACGCCTTCACCACCACCGACTTCTGGAAGCGCTTCTTCCACGCCGTGCCCATGCCGCGGGCGGCGGGGTGGCTGGCGCTGGTGGTGGGGGTGCTGATGGTGAGCAACGTCCTCTACCCCGTGGTGCCGCGCTTCTCCTTCCGCACCTGGAGCGGGCGGCTGGCCTTCTTTCTGGCCTTCGCCGCCATCGTGGCGGCCTTTACGGTACCGCAGTACTTCTTCTTCCCCATGGGCCTCCTGTACATCACCTGGGGGCTGGTGAGGACGGTGATTGCGGGTTTTGAGGAAAGGCTGCCGGATCGCGATCCCATGATCCTGGAAGAGCCGCGCGAGGAAGAGGCGCGCGAGCTGGACTATGAAGAGATGCGGCCCAGGCGCGAGCAGCCGCACGCTGACGAGGAGGCGACGTGACGGAGTACCGGATCGAAGTGCGCGTGACCCCCCGCCGCGGCATCCTGGACCCCCAGGGGAACGCGGTGGCGGGAGCGCTGGGCACCCTCGGCTTCCGCGGCGTGCGCGACGTGCACGTGGGACGGCTGATCGTCTTCCACATGGACGCGGAGAGCGAGGACGAGGCGCGGGAGCGCGGCGAGGCGATGTGCCGCCAGCTCCTGGCCAACCCGGTGACGGAGGACTTCAGCGTGCAGGTGGCGGCGGCCCCCGGGAGCGCCCGGTGAAGATCGGCGTGGTGACCTTTCCCGGCTCCAACTGCGACTACGACTGCTTCAATGCCGTGCAGGAGCGGATGGAGGCGGAGGCCGTCTACCTGTGGCACCGCGAGCACGACCTGCAGGGGGTGGACGCCGTCTTCCTTCCCGGCGGCTTCAGCTACGGCGACTACCTGCGCGCCGGCGCCATCGCCGCGCAGAGCCCCATCATGCGCGAGGTGGCCGCTTTCGCGCTCGAGGGCGGTCCGGTGGCGGGGATCTGCAACGGTTTTCAGATCCTGTGTGAGGCGCAGCTTCTTCCCGGCGCGCTGATGAGGAACCGCTCGCTCAAGTTCCGCTCGCATCAGGTTCACCTGCGCGTGGAGCGCGACGACCTGCCGTTCACCAGCGAGTACGCGGCGGGCCAGGTGCTGCGCGTGCCGATCGCGCACGGCGAGGGGTGCTACTTCGCGGACGAGGCGACGCTGGACCGCGTGGAGGGCGAGGGACTGGTCGCGTTCCGCTACTCCACACCCGATGGCACGATCAACGCGGAGTCGAACCCCAACGGTGCCGCGCGCAACATCGCGGGCATCGTGAATGAGACGGGGAACGTGCTCGGGATGATGCCACACCCCGAGCGCGCCGTGGACGCCCTGCTGGGCTCCACGGACGGCCTGGGGCTCTTCCGCTCCCTGGCCGCGCACCTGGCCCGCGCCTGAGGGCGCACCACGGGGAGGGAGCGATGGCGAGTACGGCGGCTCGATGGATGGCGGCGGCGCTGCTGGCGGCCGCTTCGCCCGCGGCGGCGCAGACGATCTCCCCGGGGATGACCACCGCGCAGGTGCGGTCGCTGCTGGGCGACCCCGTCACCGTGCGCAGCGCGGGCGACTGGAGCTACCTCTACTACCTGAACGGCTGCGCGGTGCGCTGCGGCTCGGACGACGTGGTCTTCCTGCAGAATGACCGGGTGGTGGCCGCCGTCTTCCGCACATCGCGCCGCCGCTTCGCCGGGCCCGCTGCCGGCATCGCGCTGGATGGCACGGCCGAACGCGGCGACTCCGACGCCGGATTGGTGCGCCTCGACGAGACTCCCGAGCGTCCCACGCAGATGCGCGTACGCGACGGCGCGCGCGAGGAGCCGGGGCGCACCGTCATTGGCCGGCCCGGCGCGGCGCGCGTGGGCGGTGTGCGGGTGGAAGGCGGCGGGTCGGGCGGCACCACCATCATCCGCCGCGACGAGGCCGGCGCCGACGATGCACGCCGCGGCGGTCCTCCGGCGCGCGTGGGCAGCCAGGATGCGCGCGGCCGCGTGAACGACACGCGCCCCGACGACCGCAACCAGCTCACCGGCACCGGCGTGGACAGCCCGGACGACGACGCGGCGCGAGTGGACTCCGCCCGCGGTGCCCCCGCCACCGCCGTGGACGACGCACGCCGCGCGCGCGAGGGCCGGGTGGAGGCCAACACCGTCCGCCGCGGCAACACCTCCGCCACCGCCGACTCCACGCTGAACCGCGCCCGCCGCGAGCGCGAGCGCAACGTGACGCCGAGGACGGTGACGAGGCCGTGAACAGAAGTGCGTTAGTGCGTTAGTGCGCTGTGACACGGCGTGTCACCCCCTCTCTTTGTCATCCTGAGGGAGCCGCCCCTTCGAAGCCGGCGGCGTACTCGGCACTTGATGCGGCGACCGAAGGATCTAGCCGGCGACGCAGGAGACCGGTGGGTGCCCGCGAGCCCCCTCGTCACGCGCAGTAGATCCTTCGCTACGCGCCAGAGGCCCGAGCCGGGGCGAGGTCGGTGAGGCGCGTCGCTCAGGATGACAAAATTGGTGCGTTAGTGCGCTGTGACACGGCGTGTGCCCCCTCTTTTGTCATCCTGAGGGAGCCGCCCCTTCGAAGCTGGCGGCGTACTCGGCACTTGATGCGGCGACCGAAGGATCTAGCCCGCGACGCAGGAGACCGGTGGGCGCTCGCGAGCCCCTCGTCACGCGCAGTAGATCCTTCGCTCCGCGCCAAAAGCCCGAGCCGGGCAGAGGTCGGTGAGGCGCGTCGCTCAGGAT
>DASVVI010000668.1:0-2331 GCA_036386635.1 Longimicrobium sp. | reverse complement strand
GCGCGGAAGAGCGCGTGGTCCACCAGCACCAGCTTTCCGGGTGTCTCCGCGCGGAACTCGACGATGGCGCTGCCGCCGGCGGGGATGGTGGTGGTCTGCACGTTGTGCTGGGCCAGCGTGCCGCCCTCCGAGTACACGTTGTCGAACACCTCGCCGATCACGTGGAAGGAGGAGGTCAGGTTGGGACCCCCGTTGCCCACGAACAGCCGCACCGTCTCGCCCGTCTTCACCTTGAGCGCGTTGTCGCCCGTGAGCGAGCCCACGGCGCCGTTGAAGACCACGTAGTCCGGCCTCTCGTCGATCGCCTTCTGCTGGTCGAAGGCTTGGTGCCCCTTCTCGCCGTGCGCGCCCTTCGTGTAGAAGTCGCCCTGCATCACGTAGAACTCGCGGTCCACGCTCGGCATGCCCTCCTTGGGCTCCACCAGGATCAGCCCGTACATCCCGTTCGCCACGTGGAGCGAGGCCGGCGCGAACGCGCAGTGGTAGACGTAGAGCCCCGGGTTGGCCGCGGAGAACTTGAAGGTGCTCTCGTGGCCGGGGAGTACGATGCTGGCCTCCGCGCCGCCGCCGGGGCCGGTCACGGCGTGCAGGTCGATGTTGTGGGCCACCTTGCTTCCCGGGTGGTTCCTGAGGCGGAACTCCACCTGGTCGCCCTCGCGCACGCGGATGAAGCTCCCCGGCACCGAGCCGCCAAAGGTCCAGAAGGTGTAGTCCACGCCGTCCGCGATACGCATGGTCTTCTCCACCACTTCCAGCTCCACGATCACGTTGGTGGCGTAGTTCCGGTCGATGGGGGCGGGCACCATGGGCGGGGCAGTCAGCACCGCGCGCTCCTCGCCGCGAACGGGCTCTGCTTTCCGCACCGGGATCGTGGAGATGAAGGCGCCCGTGGGCGCCACGTCCTCACCGTATGCCGCGAAGCCGGCCGTCGCCGCGCCGGCGAGCGTCAGGACGGCCACGCCGCCCGCGACCCAGCGGGGCACGACCGGGAACTTCCGTGGGGAGACGCGCGGCTCTTCGATTCGAGTGCTCATTGCAGGACTCCTTGGATGGGAAGCAGGTCGCATCCGCGGCCCGCGGTGGTGATCCGCACCTGGAATATGCGAGCTACGGCCATGCGCGAATGTCGGGTGTTGTTTGATCCGGGAGGTCGTTTTTCTCGCTTTCTGTGTAGGCGGTGTGACGAATGGCAAACGGGGGAGCCACCCGCTTCGGTGGCTCCCCCGTGCTTGGGGCGGCGAAGAAGGCTACTGCACCGTGATGGCGCCCTTCATCCCCATCGCCGCGTGCGGGTCGCACTGGTAGCTGTACGATCCCGGGTCCATCGTGATCTGCAGGTCGTAGCTCTGCCCGTCGGCCAGGAACTGGCTCGGAGCGGGCAGGTTCGACTTGCCCGCGTTCTGGTCGGCCGGGAACGACACGTTGTGCGCCGCGTTCCCCTCGCTCACGAAGTGGATCACGTCGCCCTTTTTGACCGTGATGCTGGCGGGCTCAAAGGTGCCCGACGCGCCGCCCTGCGTCGTGGTCATCCGCACCGTGTGCACCGTGCCCTGCGCCGGCGCGGTGGTGGCGGCGGTGTTCGGCGCGTCGGTGGTCACGGGGGCGGTGGCGCTGGAGCCCTGCGGCGTGTCGCTGGTGGTCTCGGCCGGCTTGTCGCCGCCGCCGCAGGCCCCGGCGAGGACGATCATTCCGAGCAGCGGGAGTCTGTAGAAATTGGGCATCAGGGTAGCTCGCTGGTGTCTGTTGGTGTAACGGCGAATGGGACGGGTGAATGGTAGAAGGAGGTCGTCGCGGTGTATGTCGGGTTTCGATCATCTCCCGTGTAGTAAATCCCTCGACTTCACCGTGGCCGAGGCGCGATGACCGCCTGAAAGCGGAGCGGCTCGCCGCCGGCCGTGATCGCGTGCTCCTCGCCGGGCGCGTACACCGCGGACTGGCCCGCGCGGAGCATCGCTTCGCCGTCCGCGCCGTGGAAGGTGCCCGCCCCCTCCAGCACCGTGACGATGACGGTGGAACGGTTGTGATGCGGCGGAACGCGCTGCCCGGGGCTGAGGTGGAATACGACGACGCGCGCGCTCGCCTCGTCGTGCGCGATGGCCGTGGCGGGGCGGTCTTCGCGGACCCGCGCCGCCTCCATGGACAGGACTTTCATCGCTCCGCGCCCTCCAGCGCGCGCAGCAGCTCGTCGAGCGGGACCCCGTCGCGCGCGGCCAGCCACACCAGGCTCGCGCAGATGAACCGGCGTAGGTACTGATCCATGTTGGTAGCCTCAATTCAGCTTCGTGGTTGGAAGTCCTAAGTGCTAAGTGCCAAGTGCTAAGTGAGATGACT
>DASVVI010000667.1:0-10110 GCA_036386635.1 Longimicrobium sp. | reverse complement strand
GGCCGCCCTGCAGCGCGCCCTGCTCGCCGCGATCCACTCCGGGCTCGTCCGCTCCGCGCACGACACGGCGGAGGGCGGGCTGGCCGTCGCGCTGGTGGAGTGCGCCTTCGCGGCGTCCGAGGCGCGGGGGATGGAGGTGGAGCTGGCGGACGAGATCGGCACCGCCGCCCTCCTCTTCGGCGAGACGCAGAGCCGCGTCGTCGTCTCCTGCCACCCGGACGATTGGGAGCGGCTCGCGGCCATGATGGCGGAGCACGGCGTCCCCGCCGCGCGCATCGGCACGGTGGGCGCGCCAGGCGGGCAATTCCGCATCACCACGCGCGCCGGAGTGCTGGATGCGACGGTGACGGAGCTCGTCGACGTATACGAGTCCGCCATCCCGCGCCGCATGGACGGCAGCGTCGGCGACATCGTGACCTCGCTGCGGGCCGAGGTGCAGAACGGGCAGGAGTAGCGGGCGTCGGGGCAGCGTTGGGCACGGGCGCGATAAATCGCGCCCCTACGGGTGTGGTGGTCGCCGTTAGGGGACGGTGCAATTTCCGGCACGCGCCGCGACGAATCGCACCCACCCAGACCATGTCACACCACTCTGTCATCCTGAGCGACGCGCGGCTCCGTACTCGCCTCGTCTCCAGACTCTGGCGCGGAGCGAAGGATCTACTGCGCGTGGCGGGAGACTGGCGAGCGTAAACTGATCTCCTGCCGCGCCGGCTAGATCCTTCGGTCGCCGCGCGAACGTGTGGGCACGGCGGAGGCCAGGGTGGGCGGCTTCCTCAGGATGACAAAAGGGGAGGTGGATTATGCAGGCGGTGCAGATCATGACGCCGGCGGGGGCGGTGGTGGAGCTGCTGGGGGAGGCGTTCGAGGGGCCGCGGGATCCGCGTTCCACCTGGTTCGTGAGCAACGCGCCGGATTCGGGGATCTTTGGGACGCTGGCGGGGCTCACGCCGCAGGAGGCGTCGCGGGCGCCCGGGCCGGGGCGAAGGAGCGCGGCGGCGCACACGTCGCACCTGGCGTTCAGCCTGCGCGTGAGCGCGGCCAAGCTCCGCGGGGAGGAGCCGGCGGTGAACTGGGCCGAAAGCTGGGCCGTCTCCAGCGTGGACGAGCGCGGGTGGGCGGGGCTCCGCGCATCGCTGCGCGCCGACTACGACGCCGCCCGCGCACAGCTCGCATCGCGCACGGAGTGGGACGCGGAAGCGCTGGCCGGCGCCATGGCGATCGTGGCGCACTGCGCGTACCACCTGGGCGCGTTGCGGCAGATCGTGCACCCGCCCGCGCACGATCCGCATCGCTGACGCGCACACCGGCGGCGCAGCGGTGTACGCAGGGGCCACCGCGCGAAGGAACGCAACGGACACCGAGGAAGCAAACGGCATGTGTGGAATCGCAGCGGTCTCTGGCACGCCCGAGGCCGCGAAGCTCGTTTACCTGGGGATGTACTCGCTCCAGCACCGCGGCCAGGAAGCCGCCGGGATCTCGACGTACGACCGCGTCACCGGCGCCAGCCACCGGCATCGCGCGCCGGGGCTGGTGTCGGAAGGCTTCAGCGAGAAGGTGCTCGCGGGGCTTCCGGGCGACGTGGCGCTGGGGCACATCCGCTACTCCACGGCCGGGGGCGCGGGGCTCAAGAACTCGCAGCCGATCCGCGTGCGCTACCGCGAAGGGCAGCTCGCGCTGGTGCACAACGGAAACCTCACCAACGCCAACGAGCTCCGCTCCCGGCTCGTGAACGACGGCGCCCTCTTTCAGAGCGACATCGACAGCGAGGTGATCGTCCACCTGATCGCCCGCTCGCCGCGCGAGGGGGTGGAGGCGCAGATCGACGACGCCCTCTCGCAGCTCACGGGGGCGTTCTCGCTGCTGATCATGGTGAACGACACGCTCTACGCCGCGCGCGACCCGCTGGGGTACCGCCCGCTCGTCATCGGCCACCTTCCGGCCGGCGGAATCGTGCTGGCGTCGGAGAGCTGCGCGCTGGACATCATGGGCGCGCGCTTCGTGCGCGACGTGGAGCCCGGCGAGGTCCTGCGCATCCGCGGCAGCGAGATGACGAGCCTGCGCCCGCTGCGCCCCGAGGGCGAGCCGCAGCCGTGCGTCTTCGAGCTGGTGTACTTCGCCCGGCCGGACACCCACCTGTGGGGCTTCTCGGTGGACCGCGCGCGCCGCGAGTGCGGCCGCACCCTGGCCGACGAGCACCCCGCGGACGCGGACATCGTGATCTCGGTGCCCGACTCGGCCAACTCCGCCGCGCTGGGCTTCGCGGAGCGGAGCGGCATCCCCTTCGAGCTGGGGCTAATCCGCAACCACTACGTGGGCCGCACCTTCATCGAGCCCTCGCAGGCGGGGCGCGACTTCAAGGTGCGCATGAAGTACAACGCCGTGCGCGAGATCCTGAACGGAAAGCGCGTGGTGGTGGTGGACGACTCCCTCGTGCGCGGCACCACCAGCCGTGGCCTGGTGAACATGCTCCGCGAGGCGGGCGCCCGTGAGGTCCACTTCCGCCTCGCGTCGCCCCCCGTGCGCCACCCCTGCTTCTACGGCATCGACATGCCCACGAAGGAGGAGCTGATCGCCGCCAACAAGAGCACCGACGAGATCCGCGCCTTCCTGGGCGTCGACTCGCTCGGCTATCTCTCGTCCGGCGGGATGCTGGACGCTGTGAGCGACGCCGGCACCTTTTGCACCGCCTGCTTCAGCGGCGACTACCGCGCCCCGCTGGTCGACCAGGAGCGCGGGTTCGCGATGAGCTCGCATTGTTGAACGGCAGTGCCTAGTGCCAAGTGCTCAGTGCCTAGTAACTTCAGGCTCGTTCACTAGGCACTTGGCACTGGGCACTCGGCACTTCTTCTTACGAGAGGCTCTATGAGATATCGCACTTACCCCGACACCGACATCACCGTCAGCGAGGTGGGATTCGGGCTGTGGACGCTCGCCGCGGGGTGGTGGGGCGAGTTCACGGACGACGAGGCCGTCGCGATGCTGCACCGCGCGCACGACCTGGGGATCACCCTCTTCGACTCCGCGGACACCTACGGCAACGGGCGCGCGGACGAGCTGCTGCGCCGCGCCTTCGGCGGCCGGCGCGACCGGGTGGTCATCACCACCAAGGTGGGCTACGACTTCTACAGCCACCCCGACGCGCGCCGCGGCCAGCAGGAGATCCCCCACAGCGCCGATCCGGAGTACCTGCGCTTCGCCGTCGAGGAGTCGCTCAAGCGCCTCGGTACGGACGTGATCGACATCGTCTCGTACCACAACGCGCACGAGGAGCACGTCCCCAACGACGTGATCTGGGAGACGCTGGAGGCGCTGCGGCAGGAGGGGAAGATCCGAGCGTGGGGCGGCGCGCTGGGGCCGTCCAACGGCTACCTATTCGAGGGGCTGGACCTGATCCGCGAGCGCCGCGCGCAGAACCTCCAGCTCATCAACAACATCCTGGAGCCCTTCCCGGGCCAGATCCTCACCGAGGCCGCCGAGCAGAGCGGCCGCACGGGGATCCAGGTGCGCGTGACGCACTCCAGCGGGATGCTGGAGGGGAAGTACACGGCCGACACCGAGTTCGCCAAGAACGACCACCGCCGCCACCGTCCGCGCAGCTGGCTGATCAACGGCCTGCAGAAGCTGGAGTCGCTGCGCTTCCTCCACGAGGGGCGCGGGATGACGCTGGGGCAGGCGTCGCTCAAGTGGCTCCTCGCCTCGCCGGTCGTGATGACGACGCTACCCAACATCTACAACGTGGAGCAGCTGGAGGAGTTCGCCGCCGCATCGGACCTTCCCGACCTCACCGCCGACGACCTGTCGCGCATCGCCGAGCTGCAGCGCACCAACTTCGGCGTGCACGAGGACCACATGCGCTACAAGGGCACCATGCTGCGCGAGGGCGAGCCCCTCGGCCCCGTGTACCGCTACGAGGGCGACGGGTACCCGGTTGTCGGCGCGGAGATGGCGGCGGCGGACTGAGGGGGGCCCAGCTGGGCCCCCTCCCCCGCTCGTCAACTCGCGGCCCCTCCCCCAAAACAGCCTGGGGGAGGGGCGTTTCGCGTGCGTCTGTGCCGGGTCGCGGGGTTCGGTGCGGCGGAGGGCACGGGCAGCCACGTGGGGCGGCCCCTACAGCGTTCGGGTGCGAAGGCGGGGATCGCGGCGGGGGCAAGGGTGGGCAGACACGCAGGTCTGCCCCTACGGCATCGCGCGGTGTCCACGCCCCCTCTCTCGATAACGGCGAGGGCGGAGCCCTCTCCTGTTATCGGGAGAGGGGGCAGCGAGGAACGAGCGGGGGTGAGGGCCCCACGAACTCCGCGTACAGCTCCTCAAGCAACCGCTCCGGATCGTCGCAGAGGCCGCCGTGGATGGGGGAGCTCTGGATGATGTCCGACCGGAGGGCGGTGAGCCAGTGGAAGCGCTCGGAGGGCGGCACCAGGGCGACGGCGCCGTACTCCGGAGCTCCTTCGCAGATGCCGCGGAGGGAGCGCAGGTAGCGGGAGAGGAGCTCGGTGTCGGTGCTCGGAAACAGGGGCGCGAGGTCGGCGGGGTCGGTGAGGATGCGGATGCCGAGGAAGCCGGCGGTGCGGGCGTGGACCAGGACGCCCACGTTCACGAACGTGCCCAGGTGCACGCGCGGCACCACGCGCACCACGGCGAAGTTGTACGAGATCCAGCTCTCCGCACTCATCGGCGGGCGGAGAGCGGGCGGGGCGGTTCGCGCAGCAGGCGGTCGCGCGCGGCGATGGCCTCGGCTGCGAAGGCGCGGGGGGCGCGGAGGCGCGCGCCCAGGTAGTCGCAGTAGCGGCGGCGCGCGGCTTCGGGAGTGTCGAAGTCGCCCGAGCTGAGCGGGCCGGCCAGGAGCTCGTCGGGGACGCGGGCGAGGACGCCGGTGAGCGCGTCGTCGGTCAGGCGCGCGGCCATGGCGGCGTCGGTTTCCTCCAGCCCCTCGGCGGCGCGGAGGAGGATGTGGTCGCGGATGAGGGGAAAGGGCGCGCGGGCCCGCGCCTCGTCCACCGTGGCCCAGTTGTGGTGCGCGTACAGGGCCGCGCCGTGGTCGATCAGCCAGGGGCGCCCATCCCAGATCATCAGGTTGGGGTTGCGCGCGCTGCGGTCCGGATTGGTGACCAGCGCATCCAGCCAGACCAAGCGCGACGCGAGGTCCGCGCTCACCAGGTGCCCGGCGGCGGCAAGGTCGAAGTTCAGTGCGCCCTCCAGGTAGCGCAGCCCCACGTTGGGCCCTTCGCTGGCGCGGAGGAGGTCCTGGATCTCGGGATCGGGCTCCGCGCGGCCGAACGCGGGGAGAAGGTCGATGCGCGCCAGCTCGGGGACGGGCAGATCCAGCTCGAGCGCCAGCAGTCCGACGATCAGCTCGGCGACGAGCGCCTTCGGCCCCTGCCCCGCCCCGCGGAACTTGACCACGAACATCCCGCCCCCGTCCGTATCCACCACGGCGGGGAGCGAGCCACCCTCGCGGAGCGGGACGAGGTAGCGCGTGGCGGTGTACTGGGGAAGCTGGGACACGCGGTCGCCTCCGGGCGAGGTGGGTTGGCCGCGAGCGTCGCGGCATCGCGAAGGTAAGCGGCGGCGCGCGAAAAGGGGAGAGCGGGCGCGCTTGACACCACGCCGCGCCCGGAGCAAGATGCGCCACGCCCATCCGCCCCCCGCATCCATCGCCAGCCCGTGACCCGCCTCACACAGAGCCACAGAGGAAACAGCAAGAAAAGAAAAGTCGTGCAGTTCCCTCTGCGCCCTCGTTTTTTCCTCTGTGTCTCTGTGTGAAACGCTGTTTGTAGGACTTGCGCGAGGAGCCGAAGCTTCCAATCTTGCTCCCCGTGCTACTCTCCCGGGTAGCAAGAACACAATCCGCAGAACGCCCCCAGGAGAACGCGATGGAAGCCATCGATGCCGCGGATCTGATCAGCGAAATTCGCGAGGAGATGCGCGAGGAGCGCGCCGAGCACGCTTCGGACGACCGGTTCCGCAACGTGACGGCGCTGGTCATCGCCATCATGGCCGTGCTGCTGGCGATCGCGACGCTGGGCGGCGGCAACGTGGGCGAGGACATGGTCCACAACAACATCAAGGCGAGCGACACCTGGAGCTTCTACCAGGCCAAGAACGTGCGCCAGACCTCGTACCGCCTCGCGCTGGACGACCTGGAGACGATGCTGGCGCTGAGCCCGTCGCTCTCCCCCGAGGCGCGCGCGCAGGCGGAGGCCAAGATCGCGAAGTACAAGGAGACGATCGCGCGCTACGACGACGAGCCGGATGCGGCCGCGCCCAACGATCCCCTGCGCGGCGAGGGGAAGAAGCAGCTCTCCGCGCAGGCCCGCAGCTACGAGCAGGCCCGCGAACGCGCCTCGGAGCAGGACGCCAACTTCGACTACTCGGGGGTCCTCCTGCAGATCTCCATCGTGATGGGATCGGTCGCCATCCTGGCCAACTCGCGCAAGGTGCTCTGGTTCGCCGTCGCCATGGCGATGACGGGCACGGTGCTGATGGTGAACGGCTTCTACCTGTTCTTCCACCTCCCGCTCTGAGCCCCGCCGGAGCCGCTCCAACGCCGCCGCGCCTTGGCACATCGGGCGCGGCGGCGTAGCTTTGGGGTAGAACGCCGACCCGCACCCCAGCACCGGAGCCTCTCCATGCGCCAAATCCTGTTCGCAGCCGCACTCCTCGCCTGCGCCACGCCCGCGCTGGCGCAGCACAACCACGCGCCCGCCCAGCAGGGCGCCGAGCACTCGCACGAGGGCGGGCAGCTTCCCGACGGGTGGAAGGCGCGCCCGGACCGCGCCGATTCGGACATGAGCAAGCTGCACTTCATGCCGATGAGCGGCGGGTTCCACGCCATCACGGGCCCGGCGGCGATCGTCTACCGCCCGGCGGACCAGGCGCGCGGCGTGTACACCGTGCAGGCACGCTTCAACCAGCGCAAGGCGCCCACTCACCCGGAGGCGTACGGCATCTTCTACGGCGGGCGCAACCTGGAGACCGGGACGCAGGAGTACTTCTACTTCCTGGTTCGCGGCGACGGCAAGTACGCCGTGAAGCACCGCGCCGGCAGCGAGGTGCACGACATCCGGGACTGGACGGAGCACGCCGCCATCCACAAGCAGGACCGCAACGGCCGCGCGAGCAACCTCGTCTCCGTCGCCGTCAACGCCACCGCCGTGACGCTGATCGTAAACGGCACGCGCGTCGCGCAGTTCCCCCGCACCCAGATGGGCGCCACGGACGGCGTGCACGGCCTGCGCATCAACCACAACCTGGACGTGCTGGTCGACCGCATTTCGCGGCGCTGAGGGGGCCCTCACCCCCGCTCGTTCCTCGCTGCCCCCTCTCCCGATAACAGGAGAGGGCTCCGCCCTCTGTTATCGAGAGAGGGGGCTGTGACAATACGCCTCTGCCACGGACACCGTGGCGGGGGCGTGATTCATCTCGCCCACCCCTGCCCCACCTCGACCCCCTGCCCGCGGCGCCGATTTGGTAGGGGCGGACCTGCGTGTCCGCCCACCCTGCCCGGCCTCGACCACCGCCCGCGCACGCCAACCTCGTAGGGGCCGCCCCGCGTGGCTGCCCGTGCCCCGCCCCGCGCCGAACCCCCCCGCCGCGCACGGATACACAAACCCCCTCCCCCAGGCAGTTTTGGGGGAGGGGGATGCGTCGCGGAGCGACGCTGGGGGTGAGGGCTACGCCGACACCGCCAGCGCCTCCGCCGCCCCGCGCCACCCGGGGATCGCCTCGAACACGCGCAGCGCGAGCGGCACGCGGCCGAACGGCGCGCTCACCTGGACGCCCTGGATGATCGGGAGCGAGTCGCGCAGCATCTCCTGGGCGATCAGCGTGCCCTCCTCCACCGCGGCCTCCTTGCCCAGGTCGCTCGCGCGGCGCATGCGCTCCATGACCTCAGGGGGGACGACGACGCCGGGGACCTCGTTGGCGAGGAACTCGGCGTTGCGCGCGGAGACTAGGGGCCAGATCCCGGCGATGATCGGGATGCGGATCCCCTCCTTTTCGATGCGCGCCACGAACGACTCCAACTGCCGCAGGTCGAAGACGGGCTGCGTGATGGCGTACTCCGCCCCCGCCTCCACCTTCCAGTAGAAGCGCCGCAGCTCGTGCTCCAGGTCCTCCGCGCCGGGGTTGACGCCCACGCCCAGGACGAAGGAGGTGGCGTCGCCCAGGACGTTGCCGCCGGGGTCGAGGCCCCGGTTGAGGCGCGCGGCCAGGTTGGTGAGCCCGATCGCGTCGATGTCGAAGACGGCCGTGGCATCCGGGTACGGCCCCATCTTGGGCGGGTCGCCCGTGACGAAGAGCATGTTGCGCAGCCCCAGCGCCTGCGCCCCCAGCAGGTCTGAAAGCATCCCGAGCAGGTTGCGGTCGCGGCAGGCGTAGTGGACCACCGCCTCCATCCCCACCTGCTGCTGGATGATGAGCGCCGTGGCGAGCGCGCCCATCCGCGACTGCGCGCGCGGGCCGTCCGGCACGTTGACGCCGTCCACGCCCGCCGCCTTGAGGAGGCGCACGCCGTCCAGCATCGGCCCCGGATTGACGCCGCGCGGCGGGACGATCTCCACCGTGGTCAGGAACTCGCCGGCGACGAGCTTGCGGCCCCACTCCGAGCGCTCGGCGAGCGGCACCGGCTCGATGGCGCGGCTGTCCGGCTCGTGCGCGGCGGCGTGGACGCGCGTGGACTGCGCGGGGGCCAGCATGCGCAGCGCGCCCGCCATGCGCGCGATGTGCTCGGGCGTGGTGCCGCAGCAGCCGCCCACGAAGCGCACGCCCTTGCGGATGAGGCGAGCCGTGTACGTGGCCATGTACTCCGGCGACGCCATGTAGATCGTGCGGCCGTCCACGTCGCGCGGGAGGCCGGCGTTGGGCTGCATGATGAGCGGCCGGTCGGTGGCGGCCAGCATCTCGTCGGTGGCGGCGAGCATGGCGCTGGGGCCCACGCTGCAGTTGAGCCCCACGACTTCGGCCCCCCACCCGGCCAGCCGCTCCGCCAGCGTCGCCGCCTCGGTGCCAAAGGGGGTGCGCCCGTCCTCGCGGATCGTCATGTGCGCGACGACGGGGAGGTCGCACACCTCGCGCACCGCCAGGATCGCCTGGTGGATCTCCTCCAGGTCCGCGAACGTCTCCAGGACGAAGAGGTCCACGCCGCCTGCGGCCAGCCCCTCGGCCTGCTCGCGGAAGATGGAGCGCGCCTCGTCGGCGGAGGTGGGCCCGAACGGCTCGATGCGCATCCCCAACGGCCCCATGGCCCCTGCGACGAAGACGCGGTCGCCGGCGGCGCGGCGCGCGAGGGAGGCGGCGCAGGCGTTGATCTCGGACGCGCGGTCTTCCAGGCCGTAGCGCGCAAGCTTGGCGCGGTTGGCGCCGTAGGTGTTCGTCTCCAGGATCTCGGCGCCCGCCTTGACGTAGGCGCGGTGCACGTCCGCCACCAGGTCGGGCTGAGTGGTGCACAGCTCGTCGTAGCAGCGGTTGATGTACACCCCCTTGGCGTACAGCATCGTCCCCATCGCCCCGTCAAAGAGGTGTGGGCGGCCGTCGGCCAGGAGCTCGCGGAAGTCGGGCATGCGTTGGTTCGGTCCGTCTTGAAGTTCAGCGAGGGGAAAAGTGCGTTAGTGCGTTACTGCGTTAGTGCGTTGGTGCGTTGGTGCGTGTGAACCGCGCGTCACCTCCACCCTTTTGTCATCCTGAGCGACGCGCTGCTCCGTCCTCTCCGTGACTCAAGACTGTGGCGCGGAGCGAAGGATCTACTGCGCGTAACGCGGGCTCCGTGGTGCAGCCCCGGGCCTCCTGCCCCGCCGGCTAGATCCTTCGCTCGCCGCAGGGAGATCCGTGAGCGGCGCGCTGTTCGGTGCCGGCGGCTCCCTCAGGATGACAAAGGATCCTGTCATCCTGAGCGACGCGCTGCTCCGTCCTCTCCGTGACTCCAGACTCTGGCGCGGAGCGAAGGATCTACTGCGCGTAACAAGGGCTTCGTGGTGCAGCTCCAGCCTCATGCCCCGCCGGCTAGATCCTTCGGTCGCCGCAGGGAGATCCGTGAGCGCCGCGCTTGTCGGTGCCGGCGGCTCCCTCAGGATGACACGATCATCTGTCATCCTGAGCGACGCGCGTCTCCAGCCT
>DASVVI010000666.1:0-6215 GCA_036386635.1 Longimicrobium sp. | reverse complement strand
TCCCCCGCCCCGGCCGAGTGCAGCATGCGGGCGAACCACTCCGCCAGCTTGTGCTCGCCGTACATCCCCAGCCCCAGCGACGCCACGGTGATGCCGAGCTGCGCGGTGGCGATGAAGCGGTCGCGGCGGCGGTTGTCACGCAGGATGCCGAGCACCGTGCGCGCCACGCGGTCGCCGGCGGCGGCGCGGCGCTCGATGGCCACGCGCGGCACCCCCACGATGGCGAACTCCGCCGCCACGAAGAGCCCGTTGGCCACCACCAGCGCCAGCACAATGGCGACCGTCAGCAGCTCACCCATCGGCGTCCTCGTCGTGCGGCCTCAGCGGGGCGAGCGGGGTGGCGACCACCCAGGTGACGGCGTGGTGCTCCACCGCCTCCACCTCCAGCGCCACCCCGTCGATCGTCACCTGCGCGCCGGGGTCGGGCACGTGCCCCAGCTCCTCCGTCACGCGCCCGCCCAGCGTGTCCGACTCGCCCTCCAGCAGCACGCCGATCCACGGCTCCACCTCGTCCAGCCGCAGGTAGCCGGGAAGGCGCACGCGGCCGTCGGAGAGCAGCTCGGGGCCGGGGTCCTCGCCTTTGAACTCGTCCGCGATCCCGCCCATCACCTCGGTGAGCACGTCGTCCAGCGTCACCAGGCCGCTCACGCCGCCGAACTCGTCCAGCACCAGCGCCTGGTGGCTGCGCCCCTCGCGCATGCGGGCCAGGAGCGTCTCGGCCGTCACGTTCTCCGGTACGGAGAGGATGGGGCGCACCAGCGTCGCCAGCGAGGTGAGCGGCGTGGGGTCCAGCCGGCGCACGAACAGGTCGCGCGTGTGAAGGAGCCCCACGAAGTGGTCGATGTCGCCCTTGTATACGGGGAGGCGCGTGTAGGGCGAGGCGCCCATGATCTCCATCGCCTCCTCCACCGGCGTGTCCAGATCCACCGCCGCGATCTCCTGCCGCGGGACCATCAGGTGCCGCGCGGGGCGGATGCCGAGCTGAAGCGCCCGCCGCAGCCGCCGGTGCTCGTCCGGCTCCAGCAGCCCGCCGTCGCGGCTCTCGGCGATCAGCAGGTCGATCTCCTCCGGCGAGTGGATGTGGCCGTGCCCCACCGCCTCCAGCCCCACGCGGCGCAGCACGAAGGCGGCGCTGGCGTTGAGGATGTTGAGGAAGAAGGAGAAGGCGCGCAGCGACCACGTCATCGGCAGCACGGTGAAGCGCGCCACCTCCGTGGGCCGGGCGAGTGCGAGGTACTTGGGCACCAGCTCGCTCAGCACCATCTGCGCGGAGGTCAGCACCACCAGCACCACGATGGTGGCGGCCGATATGGAGCCGGCCCGCCCGAACCATCCCCACCCTTCGAAGATGGGCGCTAGCCTCACCGCGATGGTGGCCTGCGCGAAGGCGCCCACCAGCAGGCTGGTGAGGGTGATCCCCATCTGGCTGGCCGAGATGTACCGGTCCAGCTTGACCGGGTCTTCCAGGATGGGAAGCAGGCGCACGGAAAGGGCGTCGCCGTCCTCGGCGCTCTGCCGGATGCGGCCCTTGCGCACCGAGACCGCCGCGAACTCCGCGGCCACGTAGAAGGCGGTGAGGACGACGAGGATGCAGATGACGAAGAAAGGCCCCAGCATCGCTCCTCAGCGGGGAGAGTGGGGTCGCAACCCGCGGTACGCGGCCGCAGACGTTCGCAAGCTAGACGGGGGCTGGGGGAGGCGGGCGCACCGGCGCATCCGCACGCTACGGGGCGGGCGCGCCGCACGCAAGACGTGTGGCGCGCCCAGGCAACCGCACCCCTGCACGCACGGAACATTCCGCGCGCCTTGCGGAGGCCCGGCTTCCGGGGCCACTTTTGTCGCCATCCCATGCACAGGGTGCGGCGCCGTGCCGTACCACGCCCCCAGGAGACTCGAGTGACCGACCCGGTAACCGAGCTGAGCGACCGGCTCCGCGACCGCATCCTCAACGCCCTGCACCTGGGCCTCCTCCACCCCGGCGACCGCCTCCCCAGCATCCGCGCGCTGTGGCGCGAGATGGGGGTGGACCACCGGGTGGTGGCGCAGGCCTACCGCACCCTGGAAGACGAGGGGCTGGTGGAGGTCCGCGGCCGGTCCGGCGTGTACCTGGCGCCGCAGGACCAGCTGGGCGGCGAGCTGCTGGCGGAGACGGCGCGGTGGATGGCCGGGGTGCTGGTGGAAGCGTGGAAGCGCAGGATGACGGTGCACGAGGTCCCCGAGCTGATCCGCCGCTGCACCACCACCGCGCGCATCCGGTGCGCGGTGGTGGAGAGCAACGAGGACCAGATGACCGCGTACTGCCACGAGCTCTCCAACGACTTCGGGCTGGATCCGGTGCCGGTGCGGATCTCCCCCGTCCCCCTCCCCCGCCCCGACCGCTCCGTTGAGTTCCACGGCGTGGAGGACGCCCTGCGCGCGGTGCACATGGTGGTCACCACGAGCTACCACTCGCGCCTGGTGCGCAAGGCCGCGGAGAACGTGGGGATCCCCGCCGTCACCCTGACGGTGAACTCCGAGGTGGTGGACACCGTGCAGCGCCGCCTGCGCGAGAGCGGAGTGACGATCGTGGCGGTGGAGGCGGAGTTCGGCAACCGCATGCGCGCCATGTACACCGACCTCATCGAGCGCCCCGAGCAGCTCCGCGTCGTGCTGGCCGACGACCCGGAGGCGGTGGCCGCCCTGGACCCGCGCGAGCCGGTGATGCTGACCCGCGCCGCCCGAGCCCGCCTTGGCGAGGTGCGCCTCCCCCTCCTCGTCCCGCACTCCCCCACCCTCTCCCCGCAGACCGCGCGCGAGCTGCTGGGCCTGCTGATCCGGCTGAACGTGGAAGCCTCGGGCACGGGCGCGCGGGGGATCGAGGGATCGGCGGATAATTGAGGGGCCCTCACCCCCGGCTCGTTACACTCGCCTGCCCCCTCTCCCGATAACAAGAGAGGGCTCCGCCCTCTGTTATCGAGAGAGGGGGCGGTGGTTTGTGCTGCGCAGAGGGCCCCCTCCCCCCGGCCCCCTCCCCCGCCTGCGGGGGCGCAGGGCGCGTGAGGGGGAGAACTACCCTTCGCCTCGCACAGATCCCGTAGGGGCGCGATTCATCGCGCCCACCCTTCGCGTTCCTCGACCTCCGTCCTTCGCACGCCAATCCCGTAGGGGCAGACCTGCGTGTCTGCCCTCCCTCGCCGCCCCACGCACCCCGCCCCCGGGCACCCAAACCCTGTAGGGGCCGTCCCACGTGGCTGCCCGTGCCCCGCCCCGCACCGGCGCGCGCACCGGGCACCCATGCACGCCAAACCCCCTCCCCCGGGCGGTTTCGGGGGAGGGGGATGCGTCGCGGAGCGACGCTGGGGGTGAGGGCCAAAGCGGGGCCCGGAGTCGCCTCCGGGCCCCGCCTTGTGTCCTACCCTGCCGCAGCGATTACATCTGGATGCTGCGGATGATGCGGCGGGCGGCGGCCGTCATCGCGTCGGCCTGGGCCTGCGTGAGGCGGTCGCTGCGGACCAGCGCGTTGACCTGGTTGACGAAGGCCTGCAGCTGGTTCACGGCGGGAGTCTCGTCGCCGCGGGCCAGCGAGGCGTCGGCGGCGCGCAGCTTGGCCAGCAGGGCCTGCGCGTTGCCGCTGCTCAGGCTGCCGGCGCGCTCAAGCGTGGAGACAGCCGCCTGGAGCCCCTGCAGACCCTCCGCCGGGCTCTGCACCGTCACCGTCGCCGTCTGCGTGCCGGCGCCGCCGTCGTTGTCGCGCACCGTCACCGTGACGGTGAACGTGCCCGCCGCGGAGTAGGTGTGCGAGAGGGCCAGGTTGCGCCCCGAGATGGCCAGCGCGTGCGTGCCGGTCCCGTCGCCGTAGTCCACCGTGGCGGTCCACTGGTCCGCGCCCGGATCTTCGAACGACGTGGACCCGGAGAACGTCTCACCCTGGAAGATCGTCCCACCGGCGAAGACGTGGACGCTCGGCGCCACGTTGCCCACCGTCACGGTGGCCGTCGCCTGGTCCGTCGCCCCGAAGGCGTCGGTCACCGTCACGGTGGCCGTGTAGCTGCCGTTGTCGGCGTACGCGTGCGTCGGGTTGGCCCCGGTGCCCGTGGTGCCGTCGCCGAAGCTCCAGGAGTAGGTGAGCGCGTCCCCATCCGGATCCGACGACCCGGCGGCGCTGAACGTGACCGCGGAGCCCTCGCTCCCCGCGTATCCGCTCCCCGCGGAGGCGGAGGGCGCACGGTTCTGCACCACCACCTGCGCCGTCCTCGTGTCCGAGTCGCCGTCGTCGTCGCGCACCGTCACCGTGACGGTGTACGTGCCGAGCGTGGCGTAGCTGTGCGAGAGCGTGAACCCGCGGCCGCTGACGGCCACCGCCTGCACACCGCTGCCGTCGCCGTAGTCCGCGGTCACCGTCCAGCTGTCGCTGCCCGGGTCCACGATGGTGCCGTCCGCCGTGTAGGCGACGTTGCGCGCCACCAGGCCGTCCGCGATCGCGCCGAGCGAAGGCGCCACGTTCACCACCGTAACCGAAGTGCTCGCCACATCCTCGGCGCCCGACGGATCGCTCACCGTCACGCGGGCGATGTACGCGCCGTTGTCCGCGTAGACGTGCGACGGGTTCGCGCCGGTGCCCGTGGTGCCGTCACCGAACTCCCAGGCGTAGGTGAGCGCGTCGCCGTCCGGATCGGTGGAGCCGTTGGCGCTCAGGCTGATGGCCGAGCCCTCGGCGCCCAGGTACGGCCCGTCGATGCGCGCCGTGGGGGCGCGGGTCCCGCTCTCCACCACCCGCTCGATGCGGTCCGGCAGCGCGGCGAGGATGTCGTAGCCGCTGATCGCCTCCACCGCGTCCACCGTCGTCTTGTACGTCTCCCACTGCACGTTGCGGATGCCCGCGTCGTTGGGCAGGATGGCGGCGATCACCTCCACGTCGTCGTAGCTGTCGACGTTCGCCAGGCCCTGGTCGCGGTTCATCACCACGGCCACCTTCCAGACCTGCGCCGGGATCACGATGCGGCCCTCGTTCTTCAGCGTCCCCTTGCTGCCGGCGACGCCCGCGATCACGAACACTTCCTTGTTGTCGCGGCGGGCAAGGTCGCCCAGGTAGTTCTCCATCAGCGCCCACGGCCCCTGGTTGTTGTCCGCGGCCTGCGGGATGATGTTGCTGAAGTAGTACGTGTGCGCGTTGTCGAAGCTCCCGGCCGTGCGGTCGAACGAGCGGGCCAGGTGGCCGCGGTCGATGCCGTAGCCGTGGAACGTTCCCGCGCCGGTGTACGCCGCCGTGGTGTAGCGCGGGAAGTCGGCCGGCAGAATGCCGTCGTAGGTGAAGCAGTCGCAGCGGTCCTCGGCGCCGAAGTGCGTGGCGTCGATGTTGTAGCTCACCCAGTTGGGGGTGTTGCGGTTCTTGTTGAACGACGAGGTGAACTGCGCGTAGCGAATGAGGTAGTCGTCGCTCGCGTCCGCGTCCGCCGGCTCGCCGAACTCGGTGTTGTGGCCGTACTGCGCCGTCTGGCTCGCCGTCGCCACGTGCATCGGCAGCGAGTAGGTGGCCGTGGTGCCGTCCGTCGCCGTGGCGCGGAAGGTGGCCGTGCCCGCCGCGACCGCGGTGATCACGCCCTCCTGGTCCACCGTGGCGATCAGCGGGGTCTCGGAAGTCCACGCGAAGACGGTGGGGATGGTCGCGCCCGTGCCCGCGTCGCGTAGCGTGGCGAACAGCTGGTCCTGCATGCCGATCGGCAGCGCCGGGTCCGTGGTCGGGTGGCGGCCGGTGAAGGTGATCCCCGTCTGCGGAAGGGGCGGCGTGGCCGGGTTGCAGGCGCCGAAGGTGTTGGCGCTGGGCCCGTACCAGGTGCCGTTGCCCGCGCGCTGCAGCGAGCGGCCCGCGGCGGACGTGCCCGTCTGGGCGACGCCCACGTCGGTCGAGGTCATCCCAGCGGCCGGCCCGTTGGTGGCGGTGAAGCTGCCCTCGTAGGAAAGGAACTCGACTACGGTGCCGCCGGCGTTCACCAGCGCGAAGCCGTCCTTGTCGCCGTTCTGCAGCCCCGCCGCCGGAAACGAGAGCACGCCGCGCGTGCCGCACGTGGTGGGCAGCGTGCCCGAAAGGACGATGGTGGCGTACGACTGGCCCTGCGTGGCCGAACCGGTCGAGCCGCTGTAGAGCACCAGGCTCCACCCGGCGAGCGAGCCGCCGGCGTCGCCCTCGATCTCGATCGCCTCGCCGGTATCCACCCCGTCGTTGTCGTAGTGGAACT